>WRJS01000017.1 GCA_009778475.1 Kiritimatiellota bacterium
GCGGGAGCCGAAAAGCCCGAAGAAAAAAACCCAACCCGCCGCGGCGCCCCCGGGGGGGGGGGGGGGGGGGAGCCGAGAAATTAGGGATGAGGAATCAGGGATGGAGGGCGAACGTCCCCGTGAGCCGAACGCCCCCGCTGGCCGCTGGCTCTACCTCGCCATCCTGCCCCTCATCCTCGCCGCCCTCTATTTCATGCGCAGGAGAAAGGGATGACGCATTATGCCGGGAACGCAAGGCTTCCGCCCTGCATTTATTACTTGGCAGGGCGGAAGCCCTGCGCTCCCAGCATTATGAGCCGCCGTTGGCAGTTGAGTAACCGGACACTAGACTACCCGGTCATCGGTAGGAATCTAAATATATCCTTACCGGCTCCACCTTTGACCGCTAGCTTATTTTGGCCCGGCAGCCGCCGGGCCTTTTTTTTGCCGGCGCCCCGCCTTCCTGCGGGGCGTCAGTGGAGGAAAAGGACGGGGCACGCTTGGGAGATGTCCGGGAGGCAGGGGTGGCAGCGCCATGCGCCGGACGGGGCGCGGATGATGGCGGCGCCGTGGATGAAGCCGACCCAGTTGTCGGCGGAGTAGGTGCGGACACGCAGACCGGTGAGCAGGGCGGCGATGAAGATGTCGTGGCTGACCAGCACATTGAGCTGGCGCGTGGTGGCGTCCTTCAGCCATGCGGTCATCATCTGCGTGGCAACGCCGAGCGGGCGCGAGTACGGCGCGACGCCCTTGCGGAAGTAGTCGAGCATGAACGTGAGGTAGCCCTGCTCGCGCATGGCGGCCTGGAGGTTCTCGGGGTCTTCGTAGTAGAAGCATTCGAGGCCCAGGCGCGGCTCGTCGGCGACAGGCGCGTCGGGGAGGTCCATGCCTTGCGCAATGCAGCTGGCGGTCATCCGGCAACGCACCATGGGGCTTGCGGCGAAGCGCGCGTCGCCGCATCCGGCAAGGGGCTTGCCCGCGGCGCACGCGAGCCCGATGCCGTGCGGCGTGAGCGGGAGGGCCTGGCCGAAGGTCTTGTCGGCCGGATCGATGGGAGGGCGCTCGGAGTGGCGCAGGAAGAGCGTGACGCGGCAACCTTGGCGCAGGAGATCCGAGACGCGGGAGAAGTCGATGGTCTCTGTTGATGTTTGCATGGTCAGTGGTCCGCGCGGAAGATTTGCGGGTAGAGGATGCCGAGGAAGGTCTCGAAGGCCTCCATGCTTTCGGGGGTGTCGAGCGGTGTTGAGGCGTAGATGGCGACCATGGCCCAGCGGTTGATGCGGTTGCGGATGGAGCGGTCCCACATATCGGTGAGGATACGGCCGGCGTGCGAGGTGGTCTCATGCTCGCGGCTGACGAACCAATAGACGTGGGAGAATTGCTGGGTGGAGGCGGAGCGTTGCGCGGAGATGACGCGGGCCTCGCGGGGGTGGCCGCCAACGATGCGCAACGGCCGGGTGGCGGTTCCGAGCATGACGAACCCTTGCGCGGGGAGGCAGAGCTCGGGGCGGTGGATGCTGCTGCGGTTCCGCCCGGAGATGACGACGCTGACGGCGTAGCTCTCGCCTCCGGCGGAACGGTAGGTGCGCTTCAGGATGGTGGTGTCGGCGGGCAGGTCACGCATTTCGCCAAGGGACACCTTGTGCATCGGCTTGTCGCAGGCAGGGCATTTGAAGCCGTCGCCGTCTCGCAGGTCTCTTGAAATCAGCACGTTTTCTTCGACGCTGGTGTTGCATTGATCGTCGTGGCAGAACCACGGGCGCGTGCTGGTGTACCCGTCGATTAGGTGGGGGAGGTCATCGGCGATGAACGGCACCTCGTCGAATTCCGGTTTGCCTATAAAGCGGCTGCTCTGGAACGTCAGGAAGATCAGGCCGCAGGTCAGGGACAGGATGACGAGGGTATGCCTCGCATTGGAGAGGTCGGCGGCGGGGGCGGACGCTTCAGATCGTTTACGCCACCATTGCGGCAGAGAGCCTTTCTTCCGCAACCGCGACTCGAACCTCACGATGAGCATCTGGAGACCGAACATGAGCAACACGGCGACAAAGAAAATCACGAACGGCGAAAAGGAATGGTAGAATCCTGTGGCGACCTCTTGACCTAAAAACCGGGCGATGATACAGATGGAGAAGATGCGGAACATATTGCCGATCATCGCGACGGGGATTGCGCAGGCGAACATGATCCAGCGGTGAACAACGGATTTCACGAAGAGGTAGGGGTATGCCGCCATGAGGGTCATGATCGCGAAGAGCGAGCGTATGCCGCTGCACGCATCGGCCACGTCCACGCTGAACCTAACCCCCTGGGCCGGCGTGAGGGAAAAGCCAGCGCCCTCCATGCCGAACGAGCCCCCTTGACCCCGCACAATCGAGAAGATGGCGGTCCCTGAGTTCTGGATGTCCATGCCGAGGCCGTTGAGGATGAACACCGCCATGTTCGTGGAGAATATCCGCAGGTGGACGGTGAAGAAGTCGAGATAGGACGAGATCGGGACGGTGAAGATGAGGAACCATGCCGGAAACAGCATCAGGCGGCCGATCCCCCTGCCCCAGAACGCATACGGGATGGACCAGATGAGGCCGATGGCAGAGACTTGCGCGATGCGCGCCTGCCCGCCGCGGTCGCCGAACCATGCGATCGCGAGGAACAGGCAGACCCAGCCGAACCCGCGCCATGACGGGAGGCCCGCGGCCTGGCGGAACTTGTCGCGGTGCTTGTAAAGGATGAAAAGACTGATGGGCGGGACAAACCATGCGTGCGTCATATCTTCGAGTGGGGACACGACGAAAAGCATGATGTAGCTGAACATACTTTTGTAATGAAGCCATCCACAAACCACCAACAAAAAGAGGAGTCCCCACCGTGCCCAATCGAGCAGCTTTTTATTCATCTCAAACAGTCCTTTAGTATCGCGCAAATCCGGTCAATGTCAAAGGTGGATAACCCTGCGCCGGAGGGCAGGCATAATCCCGTCTTAAAGAGTCGTTCGCCGATTGCGCCGCCGTAAACCCTCGCGCCACGGAAGACGGGCTGCAGGTGCATGGGCTTCCAGATGGGGCGGCTCTCGATGTTCGCGCCCTCCAGCGTTTGAATCAACAGGTTGGGGTCGTGCGCCTCGATTTGCGCCACCGTCAGCCAGCGCGTCGGCTCGCCATACGAAGCCTCCGGCATGAAGCGGATTTCGGGGTGGTCACGCAATCGCTCGCCGTACCGCGCGAAAATCTGCCGCTTGCGCCGCACGATTTCGGGCAGCATCCGCAACTGCGCAATGCCGATGGCGGCGAGGATGTTGCTCATGCGGTAGTTGTAGCCGAGTTCCTCATGCTCGTACCACACCTTCGGCTCGCGTGACTGTTGCGCACGTTTCGTTGCCCGTGCGACGAGGCTCGCGTCGCGCGAGGCCAGCATCCCGCCGCCGGAGGTCGTGATGATTTTGTTGCCGTTGAAGGAATAGACGGCGGCGAGTCCGGCGTTACCCGCTGGGCGCCCTTTGTACGTCGCGCCGACAGCCTCGGCCGCGTCGATGATGAGCGGCACGCCGTGTTCGGCGCAGAGGTTCTCGATGCGGCCGTAGTCGCAGCACTGCCCGTAGAGGTCAACGGCGATGACGGCCTTGGGCAATCTGTTATCGCGCCTCGCATCGGCCAGGGCCTCGCCGAGCAGGTCGGGATCCATCGTCCACGAGGTCTTGTCGCAGTCGATGAACACGGGTTCCGCGCCGCGCCGGACGGCGGACGCGACGGAGGCCACGAACGTCAGGTCCGAGCAGAACACGCGGTCGCCTTTTTGGATGTTGAGTTCATGGAACAGCAAATCCAGTGCGGCGGAACAACTCGACAGCGCACAGGCGTGGGGCAGGGCGACGGATTGCGCGAACGCCTCTTCGAACGCGTCCACCATCGGGCCGCACGGCGCGATGTAGTTCGAGGCGAACGCCGCCTCGACCATCTCGCGCTCGTTCCCGCCCATCCACGGGGGCGACAAGAAAACCCGCTCGCTCATTCGCCCTCCCGTACGCGGTAGAGGATGCCCTCTTTCTCGAACCGCATGGCCTTCAGGAGCGCGTCGGGCGCATATCCCCGCACGGGCGAGACAATGAAAACACGCTGGCTGGGCTGGCGCATCAGCGCCAGCAACTGCCCCGGGGTTTCCCCTGTCCACGGCGAGAGCAGCCGCCACGCGTCGGGGCTTGCCCGTAAGGCGCGTGCCGCCATCAGAGAACTCGCAACTGTTGCATCGGCAAAAAGCATATCACCATCATGCACTATTTTTTCCGCTTCGTCAACAAACTCTTGCGCGGAAGCCTCATTCTGCTTCCACGGCAGCGCCCAGTAGCGGATTTCGTCGCGGTAGGGCAGTTCGCGCGATTTTCGCGGGATGGCGCCGCGCGCGTACAGTTCGCCCAAGCCACACCCTGCGGCCGCGTACAGCAGGACCGGCCCCGCCGTGCCTAGCAGCAGCAGCACGGCCTTAACGCGCCCGCGCCACTGATGGCTTGCGCGCGCAATGCCCGCGCCGCCCGCAATCGCGAGCAACGCCACCGTTGGGATGGCAAACGTCGCCTGGTCGGCAATCGGGTAGCGCAGGAAGAACAGCGCATGGATGCACAGCAGCGCCGCCAGCGCGATCCGCACCATGTGCCAGTCCCGCCAACGGGTGCGGGCGCGCACCCAGCCCCACACCGCGAGCAACCAGAGTGGGCTTAAAAAATTCAATGCGAAAATCATCATGTTCGGCAGCCAGAACGGGCCGAAGAATCGCCGTCCGCCCAGCACGTGCCCGGCATAGTTTTCGCCAAACAGCCCGTCCGTCAACCCCGCGTAAAAACCATGGTGCAACATGACGCCCAGCACCTCGCGCCACCACCACGCCGCGCCTGCCAGCCAGAACGCCGCCACCGCGGGCAGCGTCCACCACGGGGTTTTCCTCTTCACCGCGCCCCACACCCACAAGCCGCCGTACACCGGCAGGTTCAGCAGCGACGTGTTCGCCAGCGACAGGTGCAGGCCGTTCAAGAGCCCGAGGGCGCACCAGAGCACGGCCGCATTTCGACCCGCCGACATCCGCTTGCACAGCGCCACCAGCACGCACCACTCCGCCGCGTGGAACGCCGCGCCCCAGGCGTACGTCTCCGTGATCGTCCCCATCCACCATGGCATGTGCGCGAAACCGAACAGCACCGCCGCAAACATCCCGGCCTCGCGCCGCCCCGTGGCAGATGCCGCGGCCTGCCACACCAGCGCCGCCGCACCGCCCATGCCCAGCGCACTGAACAGGTTCATGCCCCAGAAGACGTCCCACCGCCAGCCGCACGTTTGCAGCAGCCACCCCCACGCCCGCGCCATGCCGATATACAGCGGGTGCGCCAGCGCAGTCCCTTCCCAGCCCGTGTAATCCCCGGCGAGGATGCGGTATTGCATCTTGCCGCTGTCCTGCCACGCCACGCCGTGCTGCGCGGTGGCGGCATACAGCAGGAAGAATGCGAGCGGCACGGCTCCGCAGGATATCCATTTGTTGGCGCGGTTATTCATTCACGGGGAGGATGAGTTTTGCGCCGACGCGCCGGATGGCGTCGTCAACGGCGGGGTGCGGTTTAAGGTAGGCCATCAGCCAATAGCGGCCGTCGCTCAACGGCCACGCGATAACCGGGGGGATTGGTGCGCCTGAGGACGGGAGGCGGATGCCGGAAGCATACACGCGCTCCGGGTTTGCCCCTTCGCCGAAAAACCAATGGCTCACGATTTTTTGCGCATCCCATGCGAGGACATGGCTTTGCGGGTCAACGACCCAAGGATTGTTAATCAGGAGGTTCACCTCTTTTTCGAGTGTCATGCCCCATGTTGCCATGCGGATATGCCCAGGGCGGTTGCCAACCCATTTCAGCGGCTCAACCGCCTCCCCTGCCAGCGCGACATCACGGTCGTTCAGCCCCATCAGGTCAAGGGCTGGGCGCTGTGTGTAAAAGGGGATGATGCCCGCGCAGGTGATGCCGATTTTCACGTCGGGCGCATCTCCGAAAACGGCATTGAATGCGTCGGCCAACGTGCGCCAGTCGCGATGTTGCCCTTTGAGTTCTGATATGGATGACATACACGGGTAGTTCCATTTCATCGTCCCGTGAAGCAATGAAACCAAAACCATGGCCGCCAGTACCCCTGCGCCTATGGTCTGGTTGCCGCGCCGAATGGTTTCGGTGATGACACCCCCGACAAAAATCATCACGAACGGCAACGTCGGCATCATCAGGCGGAACTCCATAAAGTCCCCGCCGACGGCAGTGACGTAGAGCGTCCACGCTATTGCGGAAATCACGATACACAACCCCGTTGGCTGGCGCATGAACGGGTGCCATTTCGCGCCGCACAACGGAATCACAAGCCATAGCGCATAGATCGCGTAAAAGAACGAGACGTAATAGAAGCCGCGCAGCAGGTTGAGACCATGCCCCTTTATCAGGAACGTGTTGGGCAACCATGCGCCGTAATAGTGGTGCCGCCACAGTACCCATGCCAGCACAGGAATCGTCCCCAGCGCAAGCGCGGAAGCCAGGCTCCCCATGGCTTTGCGGTGGCGCACCGCGCCCCAAACGACCGCAAACCAAAACGGGAATAAAATGAGCGCGGCATCCATGCGCGTCATCACCGCACAGGCGGAGCACAGCGCGGCCGGCACAAGGCGATTGGCGTGCAGCAGCCAGACGGAAAGCATGAGCCATGCGATGCCGAACTGCGTCTCCAGCCCGCCCGTCGCATAGCAGGAGAAGGAGTAATTCGTCGCCAGCAGCACGATGACGATGAGGCTTGCCCGCGCGTCACCCCACATTGCGTGCGCCAGTTTTGCGCTGACAGACAGCGTGACCACGAACACAAGCAACGAGAGGCAATAACTCCACGTCACCACATCCATGCCGAACACAAACGCCGGGGTCATGCACACGGTCCACAGGAAATTGGTGTAGCCCTCCACGCGCTCGCCGATGTTGTAAACGAGGCCATGCCCCTGCGCGAGGTTCTGCGCATAGCGGAACGAGATGAACGCATCGTCCTGAACAAAGCGGTTGAGCCACGCCAGCGCGACCGCGCCGCCGATGAGCGCCCAGCGTGTGACATTCGGAAATCTGCGGGGCAATGTGTTCATCGCGGCGTTAACTCCCAGATCCGATAATGTTCATTTTCCTGAACAATGTGGTAATGCGCGTCGCGCCAATCCTCAAACGCCTGAAAATGTTTTTCCGTATCAATGCCGTTCGGCGTGAAAATGGACTCGAAACACTCAAGCAGGAATCGCGGTTTCTTTTCGTCCAGACTGTCTAGGAACTCGCGCCGGATTTTCTGGATAAGCGGGTGGCTGAGGCTATGGAGGAAATAGAATGAGTACGGGAACCGCGTGGCAAGAGGGACGTCGGCCATCAACATGCCGTGCAACGAGCCGCTTGCCCAATCAATCGGCTGGGCGGTGTCGCCGGGCTGTGCATGTTCGTTGAGGTAGGCGGCAAAGATGTCCGGGACATCACGTTTCCAGACCGAGATTGCGGATGCGACGAACGTCTCCTGATGCACTTTGTGCGCCGCAAGGCCTGTCCAGAGGCACGCCATCGGAATGCACACGCACGACATGATGAGCCGATTGCCGGATGACAGCAAGAACCCCGACAGGAACAACGCGAAATAGTAGAACGGCATCCGGTGATAGGACCAGAACTGTCCCGATGCCGCAGGAATCAGCAAGGTCAGCAAAAAGAGGGCGGCGAACGCGATGCAGACGCTACGCGGGAGCAGTCGTTTGACCCAAATCACGAGAAGCCCGAGTACCGCGACCACGGCATACGGCGACCCCGCCATCTTCCAGATGCCGCGAAGCGTGTGAACGATCCGCTCATCTGGCGTGACGAAGCGGCAGTAGAACGTCATCTGCCCATAGAGGCCCCAGTACCGCACGGTCTCGAGGAAGTAAGGCCATGCGCCGTTCCGCACAAGCCACACGACGCACAGCAGGACGGGGACGGAGAACGCCGCACCGATGATAACGAGAT
Organism: Kiritimatiellota bacterium; assembly: GCA_009778475.1. Lineage (GTDB taxonomy): Bacteria > Verrucomicrobiota > Kiritimatiellia > RFP12 > UBA1067 > WRJS01. The sequence continues at coordinate 8,018 of WRJS01000017.1, forward strand.
GATAGATGCGGTTGCGCCAGTCCGGGCAGAGCATCATCAGCAGGACGAATTGCGGGAGTCCGTACAAGAGGAATTGCGGTTTAATCAAGGCAAGCCCAGCGAGCAACAGTCCGGTCAAAAGGCTCTTCGGGACATTCAGCGACGTGCTTCGCAACGCAAGCGCAAACAGCGCGGAGATGGGCAGGAACGCCACGAGTTCGCGCTGGAGCGTGAACGCGGCCTGCACTTGGTAACAGCGCAATGTCGCAAGCGCCACCCCGAAAAGCGCACACAAGCGGAGGGGTTTCGGACATGCGAAAAACAAGAGCAGCCCGGCCGAAAACAGGAAAAGCATATTTGAGAAATGGACGGCGAAATCGGATGCCCCCAGCACCTTGACGATGAGTCCGTAGAGCAAGTACGAGCCGGGAAGATTCATGTCGAAAAAATCGCGGTAGGGCACTGCGCCCTGATTGACTACCATATTCGAAAGGTAGAGCATGATGGGGATGTCTTGCACCATCCGCCACGACAGCGAGGCCAGTGCCGCCAACAGCGCGACCACGCTCGTGAGCGCACAAAGCGAGCGTTTCGTCCAGATATGATCCAGCCACTGAAACATCAATTTTTAATCCTGATAAGTGTCGCGCCGTCGGGGATGTCGCGGAGGGCGGCGGTGCCGATGCCGAGGGTGGACCACGCGCCCATCTTTTTCAAGGGGAGGGTGGCGGCGTTGGTGCCGAGCAACGCGCCCTCGCCGATGTTGCAACCGCCGGAGATACGCGCGCCGGGGCAGACCTGCGCGAAGTCGCCGAGCACAGCGTCGTGACCGACACACGCCTGATGGTTGACGATCACGCCGTCGCCGAGCCTCGCGCCGACGGACACGACGCTGCCGATGCCGATGAACGTGCCTTTGCCGATGACCGCGTCGGGCGCGATGACGGCGGTCGGGTCGATAACCGTCACAGGCACAAGCCCCATGCCGATGGCTTGCGCCGTGGCGCGTTGACGGTTGCGGTTGTTGCCGATGGCGCAGATGAACCCCAGTCCTTCCGACGGAGACACATTCGCGACCGCGCCGAGCAACGGGCGCCCCGCAAACGCCCCCTCCTGCTTATCCACCGCGTCGTCGCAGAACCCGACAATCTCAAACGTCGGCGCAACGCGATTGATACGCCCGATGACCCACGCAACCTCTTTCCCGAATCCGCTCGCGCCTATAATGACTATCCGCATCATTGTCGGTTTCCCTTTGAAAGCCTCTCCATTTTAATCCTGTTAATCCTGTCTAATATCCGCATTGCCCCCAAACTCGCTCATCGTCGCCTCGCCGTCCGCGCTGATGCCGGTGCGCGAAACCACGTGCCAGACGGTGAGCCAAAGTATCTTCACGTCGAGCCCAAAACTCCTGTTATCCACATACCACACATCATACGCAAACTTCTGTTGCCACGTGATCGCGTTGCGCCCGTTCACCTGCGCCCAGCCCGTGATGCCCGGTCGCGCCTCATGCCGCCGCGCCTGCTCGGGCGTGTACCTCGGCAGGTAGCGCATCAGCAGCGGGCGCGGGCCCACGAGCGACATCTCTCCTTTCAGCACGTTCAGCAACTCCGGCAGCTCGTCGAGACTCGCCGCGCGCAAGAACCGGCCCACGCGCGTCAGCCGCTCCGCGTCGCCCCCATCACCGTCGCGCATCGTGCGGAACTTGATCAAGCGGAACGGCCGCCCGCCCAGCCCCGGACGCTCCTGCACGAAAAACACGGGACGCCCCAGCCCGACCCGTACGACAACGCCGACGAGAGCCAGTAATGATACCCAAAGCGGGGCGGCCAGCACAACAACTAAAATGTCGAACGCGCGTTTCACTTGACGGCGATGGCCTCGATTTCGACGCGGACGCTTCGTGGGAGACGCGCGACCTGCACGGTCGAACGCGCGGGGCGGTGGTCGCCGAAGATTTCCGCATAGACCTTGTTGACGAACGGGAAGTCGCCCATGTCCGCGAGGAACACGGTGGTCTTGACGACCTTGCCAAGCCCCGATCCCGCGGCCTCCAGGACAGCCTTGAGGTTAAGCAGCACCTGCATCGTCTGCTCCGCCGCACCGGCCTTCTCGACGTTACCGCTGAGGGGGTTGATGGGAATCTGCCCCGAGCAGAAGATGAAGTCGTTCGCCTCGACGGCCTGCGCGTAAGGCCCGATGGCCTCGGGCGCGTTGGGAGTCTGGATCGATGTCAGGGTCATGGTGGGCTCCTCGTTTGCTGAACATTCAATATCCGACGCGGGATATTCAATGTCCAAGTGAAAGTAAAACGTATTCCTCAATCAAGCTGGTTAAAACAAAAGCGACGGGATTTATTGTAAACAAAAGCGTGTTTTTTTTGCAACCGGAAAAGAGCGTGCAAACAAAAAAGCTGAAGGCGCCCCCGCCACACCGTGAGAAAAAATCTCGCACAAAGGCATAAAGGTCACGAAGGGAAGAGGGAAGGGAGGCACTTTCAGTTTTCGCAGAGTGGCGCAAGTGACGAAAGCCACTTTCACCCCATTAGAAAGTTTCATTTTTACACATTTTTTCTTGGATGTCAATATGTCTGGTTTCAAATTTTTAATTTTCCTTATCACACGCATGAAGCCCGCGCACCCTTGCCAAATACATGGTTTTTCGGTTACGCCGGCATTGACATTCTACGGTTTAGCCGTCAAAATAATGGTCAAACAGATTTCTGTCAAAGGGGGAAGTATCATGCCTAAAACAGGAAGAAATATTTATAGAAGGAAGGATGGCCGCTGGGAGGGGCGGTATCCGAAAGGTTTTGCCGACAATGGGAAAACCGTCTATGGGTACGTCTATGCAAGGACGTTCACCGACGTGAAAAATCGCTTGGTCGCCGCATTGCGCGAGCCGCCGAAACCGAAGCGCGCGGCCGTATGTCTGGCGGAGGTGACGGAGCAGTGGCTGCTCGCTGTCTCGCCCAAGGTCAAGCCCTCTACGCTTGCGAGGTATGATACGGTCGCAAAGGTGCATATTCTGCCCGTCCTGGGCAAGGCGTATGTCGGTAGGTTGGGCAGTTCAGAGATCAGCGCCTTCACGAAAGGCAAGCTCCAGCGCGGGCGGGCGGACGGCAGCGGCGGGTTGGCGCCCAAGACCGTACGGGACATCCTCTCCGTTTTGAAAGGCATCATTGATTTCGCCGTCCGCGAGCGGGTCATCGAAAACCCCGTCGCCATCACGTATCCCAAGCAAGAGCGGAAACCGATGCGCGTGCTTTCCCGTGCGGAGCAGCGTGTGCTGAGGAAGGCGCTTCTTGACGGCATGACCGTCCACCGGGCCGGGATACTGCTGTGCCTGTACACGGGGCTGCGGGTCGGCGAGGTTTGCGGGTTGCGCTGGGATGACTTCTCGCCTAGTCTGGACAGGGTCTCCGTCCGCCGGACGCTTCAGCGGGTGAGCGGCGAAGGCGGCGCGGGCAAGACGAGGATAATCCTCGACTCCCCCAAAAGTCCCGCGTCCATCAGAGACATCCCCGTCCCCAAGACTATCGTGCCGATTCTGGCGGGGTTCCGACGCGGCGGGGACGCCTACTTTTTATCGACATCCGAACATCCGCGGACCGAACCGCGGACGATGCAAAACCACTTCAAGCGCGTCCTGAAAGCCGCCGGGATACCGGATGCGAACTTCCACTGCCTACGGCATACCTTTTCCACGCTCTGCATCGAAGCGGAAGTGGACGTGAAATCGCTGAGCGAAATCCTCGGACACGCGAACGTGACAGTCACACTCAACCAGTACGTCCACTCCACCTTCGAGCAGAAGCGCGAAGGGATGAGCAAACTGGAACGGTATCTCGGTCTGTGATTTAGTGCCGTCAAAAAAGCCGTCAACTTCCAGCACATCTCCACAGGATGCGGGATTTCTCATTTTTTCTCCAAGTGCGCCACTTGACGAAAAGAGAGGACAGCTAATGCACGAGGTGATAGTTTGATTTTGGGATTGGACAGCATATTCAAGTCAGTTGACACGGGGCAGTTTTATTATGGCCGCCTGACGGGTAGCCAGAAACAGTCCCCTGCATTTGTTGTGTTCAGCAAAAAGCCTTCCGCTGGCAGACAAAAAATCACAAAAGGCATACGCCTCGTCTCATCGATTTTGCCAGAAAGGGTTCTGGCTTCTAATGAAAGGAACAGACCATGAAAAAAAGCACTATCATCATATCGGCGATTGCCACCGTTTTGCTTACAATTACGGCGGGAGCGCAAGATGTGTTCAAGCTGGTTGTCTTGCTTGATAATGCGGGACTCAAAAACAGCGAAGTGAAAGAGATACATGAGGCGTTGCGGGCCACAAAAATCGTGCGTGACAACACGAACGCCGTTCCCGGGGCAGTCTTGCAGAGTTCGTATCATGTTTTCGGTGTCGAGACATACGCTTCGCGACCAGCCGAACTGAGAGTGATAGAAATCTCGTCTGACACCGAGTTCGTGCGCCGCGATACAACGGGGTTCAGGCCGTTCGTAACGGATTGTTCAGCGGACTCGCTGGCTGACATCAACCGTAACACGGAAGTTTCGGGATTGACGCCTGCTTTTCTCCGTCGTTACGGAGAGATTGTCGCCGCGCCGACACTGGGGATCGTCTTGATAAGCCGGAACTCATCGGTCAGCAATCTTCTCAACAACGCTGTCACGCCATCTGCGTTTCAGGAATTTATTCGCATCGTGAATCCGGGAAAACTGCATGTGCGCGGTTTAACCGACAAAGAGGACAAGCCGCTTACAACGGTGATGTCGCGTGCGTTTGAGGAGTTCGTCAACGTCGCAACTAAACGCCTCCGCGAAAAAAAGAGCGAAGATGATGAGTTGGGGCGGCTTCGCACACTAGAGAACAAATTCCGCAATGCAGAAACTAACATATTCGCACTCGTGAGGCAATTAGATGCCGCCACAAATAATGCTGCTGCGGCAAGTGTTCTGAGCAATGAATTGTCACAGGCAAAAAGAGATTTGAAGAAAACCCAAGACGATTTGGAAGAAGCTCAAAAGGAGGCCAATCATGCCAAAGAACTTCGCAATAAAATTGCACAAGCTGAAACAGACCTCGCAGACGCAAAAGAGGCGTTAGAGAACGGTGTGAGTGCAGAAGAAGCCGAAAAGCTCCGAGCCCAAATTGCAAACGCGGAGGCCAGCTTGTACGACGCGACCAATCGGCCTGTTACCCCAGTAAGCGCTGGTCCGATTGTTGTGCCGACGGATGTGCCATCGGAGGCTACCGTAACCACACCGCCGAAACCAGTGCGTGATTACACTTGGCTTTTCTTCATCGTTTTGGCCTTAATTTTGAGCGGTGGCATATTCGCGCTGGTGAAAGTGGTAACTCGCAAGAAATACGGGCTCACCATCTCCACGGAAGGTGGCGAAGAATTGCAGCTTGAAATCAAGGGCAACGCCGAGGCGGTTTTAGGCAAACTCATTGAGGACATCGGAGATGCGTCCAGCGTCAAAATCAGAGCCGCCAAAATGGACGGCTTGGATGGTGGCGGCGACGGGTTCCAGATTTGCGAACCGTCAGGCAATTGGTTTTTGGGGTGTGGCTCTGAGAAAACTGCCCTCGGGGCGAAACTCGAGGGTTCGCGGGTGTTCGCCGCCGGAAGCGATGAATACAAACTGTACAGCAGCGAATACGCCCCGAGACCGGCGGCGACGTTCACGTTTGAAAAAATCTGACAAAATCAAAGGTACAAGGAGTAATCCATGCAACAGACAATTGACTACATCGGCAACATCGGATTGATTATAGCCCCGCCGGACTGGAGGTGGTGGGTTCTGATTTGGGTTAGCTTGCCGCTCGTGATAACGGTGGCGGCGTGGCTGGTGGCGAGATGCCGCTGCCATGTGCCGGAAAGCGGCGCATGGAACACGTGCGGGCGGCTTTGGCGGGGAATCGGGTTGGCACTTTTCGGAGCGGTCATCCTGTCTTACCTCATCGCTGTATATCTTGTCCCTGAAAACTGGACAGTCAATCTCTCCAACATCCCAGATGGTTTCGGCGGGACGACGCTGATTTTCATGCGCGAAAACAAAGAATGGTTTTGCGGGATTTTACCGACGGTGGCGTGGGTGGTTTTCGCATGGCTGTTCTTCATCATCCCTGGCGGGAAAATCGCCAAGGCAAAACTCGGAATCCGGTAGCAAACTCACAACCCGAAAGGTACAGTACCATGAACAGATATTTCATTTCCGTCGGCACCAGCGCGTCCGGAGGCATGATCAGGATGATCCGCAAGATGCAGGACGAGAACATCTTCCGCCATTACCCCAACGATGTGTACATCGCATTGGATTCCGATAGTAGTTCGGAACAATCCAACCGCCAAAAAGTCCAAGATTTGAAAAGATCGCACGGCAACGTTCATTCGGTCGATATAGAAATAGGCGGAGACGATATACGCGACGGGGAGGTCATCCAGCATCGGTGGGAGGAGATAAGGACGATTCCCGCTGGTGGTGTCGGTGGACTGCGCGAAGTGGCGGAGAAGGCGCGTAACTGGCGCGAGAAATTGTACACTTTGGTTTTCAACGAACTGAGGTCGGACGACATGATTGTCTTGCTCGGAACCGCATTCGGCGGTACCGCATCCGGTTCGTATTGGGGTGTCGCAGAGTTCATCGCTGCGGAACTCGCAAAAAAAATCTGCGAAACCTCGGAGGCGAATGCGAACGGTGCCGTTGATTCGCCTTATAAAAACGTGGTATTGTTGGGATTTGCGATTCTTCCGCGCACGGCGAGAAACGCCTCGTATCATATCGGTCCGAATGTCTGTGACTTTATGCGCGAACTCCAGCTTACACACTGGCGCCGCAGGTTGCAACGGCACTTCCAAAATAACGATGACACGGATTGGGGGCAATTTAAAGTCCCCGTATATTCACATTCTGGTCGGGAAAAATGTTTCCCGCTTTATTGCGGTGGGACAGAGGGGGTCGATGACACGTTCATGCCGATGACGACCCTTTATTTCATCCCTTCGCCAGACAGCGGAAACTCTTCACTGCCGGAAGCACTCTTGTGCGAGACGGTTTTCGCTGTGTGTTATTTGGGTGTACAAGAGGCATTTCATACTGCGGCAATAGATCGTTTCCGTGATCCACGCGGTAGCCATAAGCATGAGGACAAACCGTTTGGCGGCCTGCACATGATTGTTTACCAGAGCGGGCGAACAAAATCTTTACGCGCATGGTTTAACAATGGGGTGATCAAAGCGGGTGGCGGCTTTTTGGACGATGTTCCCAAGCCGCAAATCGTCCCAGGAATTCTAGAGGCTTTCCGTTCCTTCTTCTGTCCGCGTCACACTCTGGCGGAAGCCATGAAGGACGCAAACTTTAAGGCGTTGACGGATGCCAAAGGAAAAGTGTGCAACGACGGAAAATTCGCGGATTTCCAAAACACACTCCCAGGGATTGCGCAAATTTTTACGGACGGAGCGAAAGGATTTCCGGCAAACAAATGTTTCAAGGAGTTCATGGCGTATCTCGTAGCTAAAAAATACACCGAGAATTGGTTCCCGTTGCTCAACGCCAACTCAATCCTGAAGGCGTATGAGGGGTTCCGCGGTGAGTTTGAGCAATTGCGGGCGCAGGCCTCGACATTGGTTCATGAAATGACCAGCATTTCCGAAAAAGCCGCCAGTGCCCTCGCCAAGCGTTCCAGCGCAAGGCAAAGCGTATGGCTCGGAAAAGTCAGGGAAGTCCAATCCGAGATAATAAGCACATTCTCCCGGGTTTTCGACAAGAAAGCCGATGACTTTCAACATGCGGTGCGTTGCTCGAAAACACAGTTGTGGGCGCAGGGCGAAAACGATCGTTTTCTTCAGGAACTTGTGCTTTTCTGTACCCGCATTAAAAAGGTTAATGAATCGCTTTCCAAGGATTCTGGGGGAGAAAACGCATATCCGCACATCGTAGGCGGCATTATTGTCCCATGTGAAATGCCGTCGGCTTGGAAATGGGAAAACGCAGATTCATTCGCAAGGACGGTGCTCCAAGCCTCGTTGGAACAAAACGATAACGACCGTGACAATTACCTCAACGAACGGCGCCAGAGCGGAATAGATAAACTCAACAGCCTACTCGAAAGCAACGACTACGACCCGTTCCGTGGTGCAACTGTCAATCTCAACCCGTCATCAGGTTCTGGCATACAACCGAAGCCCTTTGGGGAAAAGTTCAGTTCTATGAACAGAGAGGCGGTGGCTCTAAATCCCCCGAAATGGTTGAACAGTTTCGCAATCGTCACTGGAAACGCCGTAACGGCGGATTGCCAGATGAAAAATGCATACGTCTCCGACAATCTCGGGTTCAATGCATTTACCGATATGACCCCGAGCGGCAACCGTTTTTTCGACGCTGCAGGTGACGCCAAGGCACATCTCTCGAAAACTGAGTTCGCCAACCCACAACTCGAAACAACCCTAACGTCATCCATACAGGGTATCTGGCTCGGAACGCACAACTCGGGGCTTTCGTTCAGAGAAATTCTCAAAGTCGTTGAAAGCCGATGGCAAGACTGGGAATTGGAGAGTACCAAACTCAACGACGGTGCCAAATGGCCGCGCCGTATTTTCACGTTGCGGGAAATGGTGTTCACCGGTGCTGTCATGCACGCTGTTGAAACGGCGTTGCGCCGGGCTTGGGTGACAGCGTTACCGCATAACATCACATTCACCGTCCGCTTTAAACGTGAAGATGCAGATGTCTCGTTCGGGCCGTTCCCTGCGTTGGATACTGGCCTGACATTGGCTGAACAGCCAAAACCACGCCTGAGTAGTATTTCGGGTGTTTTCCTCCGCCAATTATTGAATTGGATACGCGATAAAAATACCTCTGGTTTTGGACGGATGTTCAGAACGGAAATCTCCACCATTGCTCCGTCTTTGGATGAGATTGACTCTTATGTACTGACGAAAGGTCGCCTGTCACTTACCGAGGCCGAATTAAACGGCATCACCACCCTGATGGCCGCTACCCGAGAAAGTTGCCACGCCGAATTCACGTCAATATGAAAACGAACAAACTTGCCAATAATGCCACAGTCGGAGAACCGTTCAAGAAAGACATCCTTTCGATGATGTGGAAAACCGCCGAAAGCCTCGGGACGGAAGACATCAAAGCCCCAAGCCTCGGGTTTGACGATATCCTTGCTGTCGCGCGTAACGTGTGCGAGAGTGCGGATCGCGGCGACATCCGCAGCGCTATGCACGGTTGCCTTGCCAATGCGGAACAGAGGCTCCGCGAATGGTTTGAAGAACATCGCCCCACTGAACCAGCGGACAAGCGTATTTTGTTGCGCGACCATTTGCGCCGGATTATTTCAGGGCAAATGGGACGAAATGGATTCCCTCTGTTCTATGAGGCGATGGAGACCCTTGATTCCGACGACGGTCCTTTCACGATTGCATTCGCCGACATACTGGAACTGGGGTCTGTCACGGATAACACCGCAAAAGCACCGGAGATGACACATCTCGGGATGAATGTAATCGATGAGGACTAACCGTTATGGCAACACGGAAAACGCTTGATGATTATATACGTGGCAACAAAGCCGTAAAAATGATGCTGGCGATGGATTTGGGCAACTCGCGCACAGCCATTGCCCTCTATGACCGGATTGGCGGCGACGACGGCGATCCCGTCGTACACACCGATATACCGCTCGTTTGGGGTGCCTCCGAAGCAACTGAAATTAAGACCATATTCGCCCCGTTCGACAGCCGCATCTCCACCGTCGCGCCAGATGCGAACAGCCCCTCCTTTGTCCGTATAGGCGCACAGGCATGGCAGAACGAACGTGGTTTTAAAAGCGTGGACAAGCACGGCGAACACACGCTCAGCAGCCCGAAACGGTATTTCTTCGACGCAAAACCGTCAAGGCGTGGCTGGCTGTGCCGCGAACAATCGAACGGGACGGTTGTGCCGCTCGCAGGTGTTTTCCCCTCCGCGCTCGCGCAAAGGTATGGTTTTGAAAACACACCGGATTTGCCGCGTGCCGCCATGCTCGGCGCCATGGTGGCGGAATTCTACTTGCAGGCTCACCGGCACGCTAACAAATCCCCGGCGTTCAAGAAAAAGACGAAGGACCCCCGCCCCCGCTTCATCTCGCATATCTGCCTGACCTATCCGACGACGTTCACGGAGGACGAAAAAAAACGTTACCTGTTGCAAATCGACAAAGCACTTCGGGTTTTGTTCGCCTGTTGCACCGAGTTTAAGGATGCCCCATTCGTGGAGGTCGTCGCGGGCATTGATGAAGGCACCGCCGTCCTCGCGTATCATGCGGACAGGGCGCTCGCAAAATTCGGGAGCGCCACGGCATGGCTTACCACGGCGGGCTGGGTGGGCATAAACGGATACGCCTCCCGTATGGCGGTCATGGACATCGGCGGCGGCACTACGGATGTTGCCGTTGTCCACCTCACAGGCGGCAGACTCTCATCCGTTGATATGCAGTTGCTATATTTGGAAGGCGAGAACCGTGCCGGAGACGATTTTATTGCCGAGTTCGTGAAACGCTGGCTTTTCGAACGCATCGTGAATACGTTATGTGAGAAAAAAACAGGGGTTGATCTCAAGCACATCAAGGACGCTTACAATAAACAAGTGTCGGAACACCCAGAGGCAATACGGGTTTTATGTGGTTTTGCTTGCAAGGCAATCGAAAAAATAGGCAATCCTCCAGTGACTCCAGTCGCTGACCCCAAACGCACTCGCAACAACTCGGGCAGCACAATCACATTTAAGTTGGACAAGGAAAAACGGGAAATTCTCAATAATGTTTTCTTTGAAGATGGATCAAATGGCATTGACGATGATCTTAACCAGATTGAAATTCCATTCGAGCAAAAGGACGCTACATTTTGCGACGACCTCGCTGCCGAAGTCTTCAATCCTATCATAACACGGATGGCACGCATCATCGCCGCATTCGGTTGCGACCGCCTCCTGCTGTCCGGCAAAACATGCGAATTTTCCGTTGTGAAACGTCTGGTTTACGGGACAGTCGCTCTCCCGTCGTTTTGCATCATCCCCGCTTCGGAACTCATGGACGGGCGGGATGTGAAATACGCCACGGTACTCGGCGGAGGTATCCTCGGTCTGAAAAAAATTGGGGCGAAAAACGCACTGACGTCCATCGATTTCTCCATTGGCGAAGCAATGCGAACCCAATTCGTTTGGGGTTTTGACAACAACATAACAAAGGCGAATCTGCGCATCAGCGAAAACATCGGAAATAAACTGACCCCAAACGGGGATGGGCTTGCCGCAATCCCCTACGAAGGCCGGGATGTGTATGTTATCCGTCAATGTTATGACCGCAATAGCGTTGTCTGCGTCAGCCATCGTATCAGCCATAGATCAGAAGGTCGCCCTGTAGAATCGTCCGTCATACTCACAATCCGCATCAACAGCGATGGCAGAGTGCAGATCGTCAACGCCCAAGGGTCGTACACCGATGGCAACCCCGTCACCATCGGCGATTTCGACTGCGTCCATTTTTCTCAAACCGACACAAAACACTGGATGGATGATGGTCGCATCCTCGACTGATTGGAATACGATACACCAGTTAACAACCCATGGCAGGAAACTCATGAAACTTACAAGAAACATCCCCATCGTTTTTCTCACCATCATCTGCGTTTCATTTTACGCGACAATCATTGGTTGCGCCGAACCAAAGGAATCCGAGAACAGCGGGGAAAGCAAAAATCTCCCATCTGAAGTAACCCCAGTATCCAGAGATATTCCGCGCCTTAACGACGCACAAGCAAGCGAGGCTCAACCATCTCAACTTTCCGCAAATGAGAAAACGAAGAAAAACAGTTCTGGGTTTCGCAAGTTCTTGAATGCTGTGCTATTATTGCTATTAATTGCTTTGCTTGTCGTGGTGATCTTCATCTTGTGTAAAATGTATTCCGGAAAAAAGTCCTACCCAGACCTTATGCAGCCCAAATACAGGAAAGAGCCGCAAAATTCAGGCAGACCTAAATCCAGTCTCAACCCACAGCCCAGTTATCCGCCAGAGGCGGCGCAACAAAGAACCATCCCGGCAAACGCAATACAAGTTGACACGGCACAGGAGGTTTTTCGTGAAAAAGCGGGAGAAATCGCTGGTGACATTACTGGCAAAGCGAAAAAAATACTTGAAACACTCGAACAGCATTTCATATCCAATATGACCTTCAAGGTCGAAGCTGAATTCAAGAAACTCAACGAATCCCACCAGCGACTTTCCGCAACGGTGGGAGCGAACAACAGGAATGCCGAAACTTTCCAATCATGCATTGGAAAATTCGACAGCTATTTCGATCTAGCAAAACAAATCGGGGACGCGAATAATAAAATCGACGAACTGGAAAAAGAAAAGGGCGAATTGAAAAGACAAAATGCAGAATGGGGAGAAATCATCAACAAAATGGAAAACCCGTATGAAGCAATCATCCCAGCGGATGTTGTCGCCCTTTTCGGTCTTAGTTCGGATAAGCTGAAAACTACCTCCCCCGCCCTCCGGACGGCGATTCGCGAATGGTGTTGCTTTGCGGACTGGGCAAGGCTCTCCCCTCAACCTGCTGAATTCAAAACCGAGTTTCGTAAAATAGACAAAGCCCTCGTCGCCCTCCGCAAAGAACCAGGGTTTGATTTGGAGGCGATGCGCTCGCACTTGAAAATTTTCATTGAAGACACCATCCCTTCGAAATTCAACGCTGGGATAGAGATCTCATGGAACTTCAAGGGCAGGGAATTTTCACCGGATAAAAATTATTCGCCTAGCGGCGGGACGCGGGTTGTATTCGTTATCTCCGCGTATTACAACATCAACATAAAAGGCATCGGCGGGGAAAAAGCCGAAGTCGAGTGCGACTGATCGGGACAACATAATATGATTACAAACAAATCCGTTTTCACGGTGTGCGATGGATGGGATTTCAAGACGAAGGACGGATGGGTCGTCTCGGACGACTTCATCCTGTATAGCCGTGAATTCTTTTCGGGACTCTTAAAAGGGCTGTTCCCCCCGTGTCTCGATGTCGGAGACGGCTTCGAATTCGACATTTGTTCTTGTGGCACAAAAATGGCTCTCGGCGATTTCATTAAGGTCATGAATTCAGGGGAAGCGAAGTCTCTGTGCCTTGATGTGGAGTCCGTGATTAATGCGATAACGGATGCCGAACAAACATTGAACGCGTTCATCGACAAAAGGGGGGAAGCGGCTTCGGAACCGTTGTTCATGCACTATTATGAACATCCCGAGTTATATGTTATCGGCTGGGATCGGAACCGTTCCGTAAAAATATTTATTTTCGCTGGGATTGTCAAAGTCGATCGACCGCCAGTGTGTAACATGAAACACATCCGTGATTGCCTCGTCAATGACCGTAACCAACTGTACAACATACTTTCGAAACCACTTGAAGAGACGCCAGAGGCCGCCAACACCTTGACTAGCGCTCCTCGCAAAGGGTCAAGCCATAAATTGGGAAAAACATTTGCGGTCATCAGCTTGGGTTTAATCATTGTCATTATTTTGTTGCTGACATTCTTTGCAGATAAAATAAATCCGTGATGGTCTCGTGTTGGTAAAGGCCGAGGTGGAGTGTAGGTGAAATTAAAAATCTATTACAATGATGATGGTTATTACCTTGCGGATGAGGCATTGCTTTATGATAATCCAACGATGCGGAAACATTATGGCGATTTGATTCCGTCGGTGGAAGACAAAGGAATGTATTGCATTTTCAACACAGGTGCAGACGAAGCGGTCTCTGCGGAAAACGTGACCGATTCAGTGCAAGTGAGTCTTCGCTGCATAGGCAGAAAGATTCCTGTCGCATCCGTTCAAACATTTGCCGATGCCATTCAAGAAGCAGCAAGCAGGTTGCAGAGGAATGCAGGTAATTTGCGCTTCCCTGATCCGCGCCAACACGACGTACTCTATCGAGTGCTGGGAAACGACCGTATCGTCATCCTGTACGGACTGGAGCGTTACGACGGGCGGCAAGGTATTGAAGCCGCAGCGGTTGCAGAATGGTTTCAAGAGAAGGTCGGGGAATTGACGAATGCCATCAAAAACTGGGAAGAAAAAATGCGAAAATCAGAATCCGAAAAAAAGCATCCCCAATATCCCGCGACATAAAAGATAGAAAGTAGAAATGTTATAGGTCGCGCATTGGTCACGGTGTTTTGGCTGATGCTGAAAGCAAGTGCACCCTAACCTCTAAACGGAGTTTCCATTTCACAGCACTTCACCCCGGCACGAGGACAGTGAGGGCGAGGGGGAGGAGGGTGATGTCCACGGGGGTGGTGCCGATGACGTCGCCGTCGGCCTGCACGACGATGGGCTTGTTGCTGCGGATGCTGACGGCGCGGCGGGCGGTGGTCTCGATGCTGATGGTGTTCTCGCGCTTGGGGGCAACCCAGCGCAGCAGGTAATACCACGGGTATTCGAGCGGGGTCTTGATGCGTGCGACGCAGATGTCCAGCAGGCCGTCGTCGGCGCGGATGTCGGGGCCGTTGGGGTTCAGGGCGCGCGCGAGGATGCCGCAGTTGGAGATCAGCACGTCGGTGGCGTTGTGGGTCTGCGCCTCGCCGTCGATGGTGATCTCGATCTTGTGCGTCCTCGCTTGGAGGACTTTCCAGACGGCGGTGCCGACGTATGCGGCGCGGCCGAAGAGGCTCTTGCCGAGGCGGGAGGTCTCGTCGATGACCTCGGCGTTGACGCCGACCCCGGCGTTGAGCAGGTAGGTCTTGCCGCCGATGCGCATGGCGTCGATGGGGCGGGGCCTGGGGTTGTTCGCGAGGGCGCCGACGGCGTCGGCGATCTCGAGGGGGATGCCGAGCTCGCGGGCGACGAGGTTGCCCGTGCCGAGGGGCAGGATGCCGAGGGGGGTGCCGGTGCCGATGAGCGTGTGCGCGACGGCCGCGACCATGCCGTCGCCCCCGGCGGCGGCGACGCAGTCCCAGCCTTCGGCGAGGCGTTTGCGGATGGCCTCGTCGAGGTCGGCGTTGGTCTCGACGACCTCATACGTCATCCCCGACGCGCGTAGGCTCTGCAACAGCGTGTCGCGGGAGAATACGCTGACGGTGTTTGAAAGGATGAGGAGCAGTTTCATGGTGTCAATATCCAATATTCAACACGGAATATCCAATGTCCAAGTGGGGTGCGCTCTGGGGCAATGACTGGGGGGGGTGTCCAACATGGAATATCCAATAGCCAACACGGAATATCCAATGTCCAAGTGGGGTGCGCTCTGGGGCGATGATTGGGGGGATGTCCAACATGGAATATCCAATATCCAACACAGGGGACCCCGTTGGCGCGACCGCGGCCAATGGGGCATGAGAATATCCAATGTCCAAGTGGGGTGCGCTCTGGGGCGATGATTGGGGGGGATGTCCAACATGGAATATCCAATATCCAACACAGGGGACCCCGTTGGCGCGACCGCGGCCAATGGGGCATGAGAATATCCAATGTCCAAGTTGGGTGCGCTCTGGGGCGATGATTGGGGGGGATATCCAATACCCTTATAGATTTTTTCGTTTTTCATCGTTCCTTTTCGCGGTGGTGATGCAGGCAAACAATATCGAGATCAGTTCGTCGGTCTCCTTTAAAAGAGGCTCTAGTTTTGAGGCGGGTTTTATCGTCTCTGATTTGATGATGATTTTCAGCCACACTTCGGTCTCGCGGAGTTCTTTGAGCGCGATTTTCATTTTGTGGACGAAATCCGTCCGTGACTCTGCGCTCTGGGCTTCGCCGTAGTTGGAGGCAGGAGAGGTCCCGCTCCGTAAAATTTGCCCGCAGACGTGCTGCCCTGTCGGGGTGCGGGGCAGGGCTTCCGCAAGCTTGATGATGCGGACCGCAAAATCAATCAGGCGTTCTTGCAGGTCAAAGTCTTTTTGTTCAGGCATATCAGCTTCTCCTCATGTCATTTCCCCGAAGCGCATTTACTTGGACATTGGATATTCCGTGTTGGCTATTGGATATTCCCTGCACAACACGCTCCTTGCCGCCGCGCGGCAAGGAGCGTGTTGTGCAGCAGCATGGTGATGGTCATCGGGCCGACGCCGCCGGGGACGGGGGTGATGAGGGAGGCCACCTGCGCGGCGGAGTCGAAGTCGACGTCGCCGACGAGGCGGAAGCCGCTCGCCTTCGCCGCGTCGGGGACGCGGTTCACGCCGACATCAATGACGACCGCGCCGGGCTTGAGCATCTCGCCCGTGACGGTGCAGGGGCGGCCGGCGGCCGCGATGAGGATGTCCGCCTGACGCGTGAACGCGGCGAGGTCGCGCGTGCCAGTGTGGCAGACCGTGACGGTGGCGTTGCCGCCCTTGGCCTTGCGCATGAGCAGGTGCGCCACGGGCTTGCCCACGATGTTGCTGCGGCCGACGACGACGGCGTGCTTGCCTGAGGTCTCGACGCCCGCGCTGATGAGCATCTGGATGATGCCGTGCGGGGTGCAGGGCAGGAAGCAGCTCTGACCAATCATCATGCGGCCGACGTTGACGGGCGTAAAGCCGTCCACGTCCTTGGCCGGGTCGATGGCGTTGATGACGGCGCCCTCGTCGATGTGCTTGGGCAGGGGAAGCTGCACGAGGATGCCGTGGATGAGCGGGTCGGCGTTCATCTCGCGGACACGCGCCAGAACCTCGTCCTGCGCCGCCTCGGCCGGGAGGCGGAGGGTGCGGGAGAAGATGCCCGCCTCACCGCAGGCCTTCTCCTTCGCGGTGACGTAGGAGAGCGACGCAGGGTCCGCGCCGACGAGAAGCACACCCAAGCCCGGCGTGATGGCGTGCGCGCCCTTTAGCTCCGCGACCTGCGCGGCGATGTCCGCGCGCATATTTGCGGCGAGTGCTTTTCCGTCAAGTATTGCTGCTGGCATGGTCTCTCCTGTTTTTGAATCTCACATAAAGGCAACAGGGATTCAGTGTAAACGAAAACGCGGCTTGGGGGCAATAAGAAAGTTGCGGGGGAAGCAATAGCGTAGGGCAACGCCTTACGGGTTGGCGTGGGAGAAAACCGAAGCCCTGTAAGGGTGTAATCAAATGGGCGCCACCCTTTCAGGGCAATATAGTATGCCTCACTTTCACGTCTTCCGTGGTTGATTTTTGGGGCGTGTTCGGTTATGATTAACGTTTATGAATTCAAGACGTGAAGCGATTTTTGTTTTAGCGCAGTGGCTGGACACGGGCGATTTCCCCGACCGCATGATTCCTGCCGGGGACAACCATGCTTTCATCACGGATCTCGTTTACACGACCATCCGCCGCTGCAGGACGCTGACGTGGGCGCTCGAACAGTTCGTCGCGAAAATGCCGAAAGGCGAGACCGAGGCGGCCCTGCTCGTCGGTGCGGCGCAGATTTTGTTCATGCCCAGCGTCGTGGAGTACGCGGCGGTCAACGAGACCGTCGCCGCCGCGAAGCTGACCTCACGGCAGACGGGCGGGCTGGTCAACGCCGTGTTGCGCAACCTGATCCGCAAGCGCGACCAGCTGCTGGAGCTGCTTGCCAAGCAGTCGCTCGGCACCCGCCTGTCGCACCCCGACGCGCTCGTCACGCGCTGGCTCGAACGCTTCTCCGAGGCGGAGGTCACGGCGCTGTGCGAATGGAACAACCAGCCCGCGGAGACGTACCTGGCGTGGATGCCCGGCGCGGAAGAGCCGTTCACGCGCCTCCCGCGCGGCACACGCATCGAGACGCTCCCGGAGTACGGCGAGGGGCGGTTCATCGTGCAAGACCCCTCGACCGCCGCCGCCATCAGCCTGATGGACATCAGGCCGGGCCTGCGCGTGCTGGACGCTTGCGCCGCGCCCGGGGGCAAGGCCATCCAGCTTGCATGGCGCATGGACCTGCAAGGCGCGGAAAGCAAACTGGTGGCGCTGGACCTGTACGAGGACAGGCTTGCGGTGCTGCGCGAGAACCTTGCGCGCACGCGGCAGCCTAACGTGACTGTCGCGCAAGGCAGTCTCGTTGACGACACGGACGCGCTCCGCGCGGCGCACGGGCTTTTCGACCGCATCCTCTTGGACGTCCCCTGTTCCAACACAGGCGTGTTGCGCCGCCGTCCCGACGCGCGTTGGCGCTGGACCACGAAGCGCATGAAAAAGCTGTGCGAGGCGCAGGCGAACATCCTCGAGGCGGCGCTGGCCCTGCTCGCGCCAAACGGGCGCATCGTCTATTCGACCTGCAGCCTTGAGCCGGAAGAGAACCGCAAGCAGATCACCGCCTTCCGCAAGACCCACCCCGAGGTCATCTGCACAGGCGTCGAAGAGCGCATCCCCACCCGCTCGCAGACCGACGGCGCGTTCGCGTGCGCGCTGGAGCGAGAGGGAAATGAAGTTACGATTAGGGATTAGCCTTCGGCGAGCGGGGACGCACTTCATTTGATTCCTAATTCGGAAGGCTTTCCGCCTTGTGCCAATGCATAATGCATAATTCATAATGCATAATTAACAATTCCCGCGCGGCGGGAGGGATGCGCGACCTCCGAAGCGCATTTAACTTGGACGTTGGATGTTCCCTGTTGGATATTGGATATTCCCGAGGGCTTTCAGCCTTCGCCTTGCCCTCGGGCAGGAATGCCCGAGCCACCTTAACTTGGACATTGGACATTCCGTGTTGGCTATTGGATATTCTCCGAGGGCTTCCAGCCTTGTGTGTCAGCGCGTGCGAAACCCCTTTATCACTTTATTGCCGATTCCTTACTCTCTGCGCCTGGCCTCCAGCATCCGTACGCGGCGCTCGTTGCGGGGGAGGCGGATTTTGAAGCAGGTGCCTTGGCCGGGCTTGGTGGCGAGCTCGATCTCGCCGCCGTGGTCTTCGACGATGCGCCGCACGATCATCAGCCCCAGCCCCGTGCCGTCGGGCTTGGTGGTGTAGTAGGGGTCGAACACATGACCCATCTCGGCGGCGACGATGCCGCACCCCGTGTCCATGAACGAGATGTCCACGAATGCGTCGCCCACGCCGAAGGCGATCTTCAGGCTGCCGCCGTCGGGCATCGCGTCGAGGGCGTTCTTGATGAGGTTGAAGAAGACTTGCTTGATCTGCTGGCGGTCGAGCTTCACGGCGGGGACGGCCTCGGGGATGTCCACGGAGGCCTCGATGCGGCGGTTGGCGAATTCGGTCTTGAGCAGCTTGAGCGTCTCGGCCAGCACGTCGGCGGGGGCCTCGGGGCGCAGCACGGGCTTGCTGGGGCGCACGGCGCGCAGGAACTGGGTGATGATGGCGTCGAGGCGTTCGACCTCTTTGCGGGCGACCTCGGCGAGCTCTTGCAGGGGTTGGCGGGCGGCCGGGTCGTCGAGGGCGGAAAGCTCGCGCGTGAGCAGCTGCAGGTGGATGTTGAGGGCGTTGAGGGGGTTGCCGATCTCGTGGGCGACTCCGGCGGCGAGGTTCTTGACGGCGTTGGAGCGCTCCTCCTCCAGCGCGGTGGCCTCTTGGCGGCGCTCGCTGGAGACGTCGCGCAGGATGACGAGCACGCCCTTGCGCACGGCGCCCTGCTCGTCGAGCGGGACGGCATAGACGCTGATGACGCGGTGCTCGGGGTAGGTGACCTCGATCTCGCGCGTGACCATGCGCGACCACCCGCCGTCGGAGACCTCGGGCGCGTCGAGCAGGTGCTCCCAGTCCCACTCGCGCAGGACGCGCAGGATGGAGCGGCCCTTGGTGCGGGCGAAGGCGAAGCCGGCGAGTTTCTCGGCCGCGCGGTTGGCGTAGAGCAGGAGGCCTTCGTTGTCAATCACCAGCACGCCCTCCTGGATGGACTGGAAAATCGTCTCCAGGAAACCGCGCTCTTGCGTCAGGCGCACCATCTGCGCTTGCAGGCTGCCGGGGTCGAGTTTGTCGAGGCGGGCGACGAGGCGGTCGAAGAATCCGGAGGACATGGCGGGGGAGTTTCTAGTTTCTAGTTTTTAGTTTCTAGTTTTTAGTTTTTAGTTGCAACGCGCGTCGATTCGAATCGACAAAAGCGATGCGAATCGACGCGGTGTTTTCGGCACAGGCTACGGAGCCTGTGCAACATCATTCGATGATGACGGGGTAGGAGGGTTTGAGGCTGTAGGACGTTGAGCCGGCGCGCTCCGTCTGCGGCAGGACATACGCGCCGTAGCCGACGTGGTCGTCCGCCGGGGTCTGGGTCAGCACGCCGAGGTATTTGACGGTGGTGGCCTTGCCGGCGACGTCGCGCTTGAACGTGCCGTTGAAGAGGCCTGTGGCGGGCTTGACCGTGATCTTCGCCTGATAGGGGTTCTCCGTCGCCTCCGTGGAGAGCGAGGCCGCGCCCTTCGCGCTGAAGACGAGCGGGACGTCCATGGACACCGTGTCCACGTCCGTCGTGAGCGAGGCGCTGCCGTAGTAGGCCTCGATGCTCGCGACCTTGGCGTAGAACGCGCCGAAGGGGTCGAGGGTGGCGCCGAAGCCGTCGAGGGTGGCGGCCGCGCTCCTGCCGGGATAGACCCACTGCCACTGCGCACCGGGGAGGATGCGGTTGCCGCCCGGCATCGTCGCGCCCGTCTGGATGGGCAGCAGGCCGCTGGCCACGCCGCGCTTGCTGTAGAGCGGCGCGAACACGGGGACGAGCGCGTCGCCGCCGGGGCTGACCATGAGGGTTGTCGAGGCGGAGAGTTTGGTGCCGTCGGGGAGGGCCCCGGCGACCTTCACGCCGCCTGTCTTGCTCACGGTCAGGGTCAGGTAGCCCGCGCCTTCCTGCACGTTGTCTAGCCCGGCGGTGAGCATGGCGCAGGCCGCGGTGGGGAGGGCGACGGTGTAGTAGCCCTGATACTTGGCGAGCGTGGCCAGCGCGAGCGGGTAATCCGCCGCTTTCTTGTTCACCTTGAACAGATCCCATTGCCCCGTGAGGTCCAGCGCGACGGGGCCGACCTTCCCGTTGGCGGCAAGCCCGGACACGGTCCATGTGGATGTATCGACGGTGAGGCTCAGGGCTTCGCCCTTCTTCGTCAGGAACGCGGCGGTGTAGGCGATGCCGTCGGTCTCCTGCCAGCCCTTTGTGGAGAAACTGACGGCGGCGTCCTGCACGGCGACCTTCACGGAGAGCGCGCCCTTCGCGGAGGCCTTCATGGTGAACGTGCCGACGACCTCGGCGGTCGCGTTCGTCAGGTAGCCCGTGAACGCCCCTTGCGCGTAGGGCGAGAGATCCGCGATGGTGATGTCCATCTGGAGGGCGTGCGAGAGTTTGTTCGGGTTCGTGGCGGTGACGGTCACGGGGAACGTGCCGGCCTTTGTCGGGATGCCCGAAATCTCGCCGGTGGCGGAATTGATTTTCAGTCCGGGCGGCAGGCCCTTGGCCTTGAACGTGGCAGGGCGCTCGTTGATGCCGACGACGTGCGAGTAAAGCACGCCCACCGTCGGGACCGATGCGCCGGGGGCGCCGGGCGACACCACGGGCGGGAGCGTGTAGGACGACTTCAGGCGGAAGACGGCCTCGTAGGTCGTGTTGACGGCGGGGGCCTCTTGGCGCACCGCGGCCATCTCGCCATCCGTCCACTCCACGAAGACGCTCGTGGAGGCGGGCTTGGCCGTGAGCTTCACGGTCTTGCCGGGCAGGACCTGCCCGTTGGCGGGGGAGAGGGTCACGGTGTCGCGCGAATCCGCAACCGGAAGGGCGACGACGCCCGTCACAACCGGCACCCAGGTGAAGGGGACGGTCAGCGTGACCGTCTCGCCGGCCCTGATGACCAGGCGCGCGTTGGCCGGGGTCAGCCAGTTGGTGCTGGGCGGCCTGAAGCGCACGGTGTAGGTTCCCGGCTTCAGCGGGTACTTGCCGGCCGGATCAAAGAATTCCTTGCCGTCCAGGCTCCACTGCGCGCCCGCGAGGGGGGCCAGCGTGACGCTGTCCACGAGGCGGATGTCCGCATAGCCGGGCGTGTCCGTGCCGGGGTCGCGCACATAGACGGCGGTGAGGGTGAGGTCTGTGGTCGGCATGACGATGTCGGTGGTCGCGCCGTTCTCGTTGAACCCTGCGCCCAGCGGCGTTCCGGCGGGGTCAATGTCCCACCAGCCGAAGACGAGGCCCGCCGGGGGCGGCGATGCGGTCACGGTGGAGGTCTCGCCCTCTTCGACGGGGATCGTCAGCGTGGTGCCGTTGCCGACGGTCGTCAGCAGGTGGACGTTCGGGGGCAGGACGTCCAGAATCTTGTAGGTCGCGGTCAGCGTGATTTCGCCGCCGTCGGCCGTGAAAGACGTCGCGTCCGCGTCGGGGTCCAGGAGATCGTCCGTGTCGCCCGTCCAGCAGATGAACTCGTAGTAGAGCGGCGTGTCCGCCGTGACCGCCACCACGTCGCCGTTCGTGTGGATGCTGGTGGTCTCATAGACGCCGTCGCCGATGCCCTCCACGCCGTCCACGATCGTCAGGGCCGTGTAGCCGTCGCTCACCTGATAGACGGCCGTGAGCGTCACGCCGCCGGCGGGCATGGTCACGACGGTGCTCTCGTTGTTCGCGTTGAACGCCGTGCCGAGCGATGCGCCCGCGGGCGAGACATCCCAGCGCAGGAAACGCCACTCCGGCCGCCTGTCCTCCGCCGTGATCGGGATCTGCGCGTTCGCGAGGAACGCGCCGTTGGTGTTGACGATGGCGTTGTCCACGGTCAGCGGGTACTCGATGCCGGCCGTCCACGCGACGCGTAGGCCCGTGTTGGCCGCGCTGTTCGTGGGGGCTTCAAACCCGCGATAGGCGGACTGGGCACCGGCCGCGCTGCTCAGGTAACTCCCGCCCCGGCGCACGCGGTTGCCGCTGGAGGGCGGGCCCGCGGGGTCGTCGTTCTTCGCCGCATTCGACGTGTAAAAATTGGACGTGTACCAGTCCAGGCACCACTCGTTCACGTTGCCGTGCATGTCGTAGAAGCCCCACGGGTTGGGGAGCAGCATCCCGACGGGTTGCGTCCTCATCGGGGGCTCGCCGAGGATGGCGGCGTTCACGCTGTACCATCCGTGCAAGGCCAGGGCATTCGTGTTGTCGCCGAACGAGTAGGCGGTCGTGGTCCCTGCGCGGCAGACGTATTCCCACTGCGCCTCGGTGGGCAAGTCGAAGGCCGCTTTGTTGTTCGCCTTCGCGCGGAGGCGCGCCATGAACGAGCCGCTGTCCACGCCGTCCCGGGAGGGCCATTCCGCGCCGGACGTGTCGCCTCGGATGTCCGCATACGAGACGTTCTCGACCGGGCGCAGGTCACGGAAGGCGATGTCTTGGTAGGCGCTCGGCCAGTTGCCCGCCACATAATACCACTGCACCTGCGTCACGGGGAACAGCCCCATGTAGAACACCTTGGTCAGCGTCGCCGTGTGCGGCGCCGCGTCGGTTCCGGCCGCCGCGCTGCCCATGGTGAATGTGTCCGGCATCATTTTTTTCAGCACCAGCTTGTCGTTCTTGTAGGTGGTGGTGTTCCAGCCGCCCATAGGCGCCTCGTCCAGATAGGTGGGGTCGGCGTTGCTCCCCGTCAGGCTGACGACCATATAGTTGTTCGCCAGCATCGCCTTGGGGCGGTAGGACGCCCGCACCGTGGCGCCCTCGTCGATCGTGAGGGTGGTGGAGGGCGAGTAGATATCCTCGATGCCCGCCGTGTCGCCCACCCACTGGACGAACTCGTGCAGTGCGGAGGGCGGGCTGGCCGCGGCAATCTCCGCGATGTGGCCGTTGGTGTAGCTGCCGCCGCCTGTGCCGCTTTCCACCGTCAGCGGGTAGAGGATGAGCGGGTAGGTCGCGGTGAGCGTGATGTCGAAGGCCGGCATCGTGATGAACGTGTTCCAGCTGGTCACATCGTCCACGAGCGCGAGCACGGCCACCGTCCCGTCCCACGCGAACGTATGGTGCTGCGGCGGCGCCAACGCGGAAATCGAGACCTCTGTGCCGGTCGCCCACTCGCCGCCGCCGGAGCCGTTATCCACGGTCAGGGTCGGGTAACGCATATAGGTGGCCTCAACGGTGATGTTCGACCCCGGCATGATGAGCGTCGTGCTGGCGAGCGTGATATCCGCGACGGTGGCCGTGTCGCCCGTCCAGCGGTCGAACTGCCATCCTGCGGCCGGCGCGTCTGCGGCGATGGCCACGACTTGACCGTTGGTGTAGCCGCCGCCGCCAGTGCCGCTGGTCACGGCCAGCGTGTAATACGTCGTCGGGACTTCGAAGCAGGCGCGGAAACCAGACAGGGCGAGGTCGCCGGGGTTGTCGAGTAGCGAGGGCGACGTTGCCTTGCACTCCCCGGCCGCGCTGAGGTAACTTCCGCCGCGGGCAACCGAGAGGCCATCCCCGACCGCCTCCGCCACGTTCCCCGCGATGTCGTACAGCCCCCACGGGTTGGGGGCTTTCAGTCCGACCTCCTGCGGAGCGCTCACACCGTCAGCGTTGTACCATGCGAAATCGCCAAGCGACGCTGGGGGCTCGAAGAAGTACCCCGTACCCGTCTCCGTGTCGGCGAGGTATGCGTACTCCCACTGGGCTGCCGTCGGATACCAGAAGTTGTTCGTGATTGCCGGCTCCGCCGTCTGCACGCCCGTGTTCAGGTAGTTGAAGAAATCATGTCCCTTGGTGGGGTCGCCGTTCGGGGCGGCAAAGATGAACGCCGTCTTATTCGTAAGGGCCGCAGGGTTCCCGAACTGCCCCATCACGCGGCTGAACTGCCCGACCGTCGTCTCGAACACGCCGACATAATAGTCGTTCATGATGGCCGCGTTGTCGCGGTAAACCCGCGTCAGCACCAGTTTCTCGGTCTTGTGTTCGTCCGTCCAACCGCCGCCCGGTATCGCGTCCGCATAGTCCACCGAGTAACTTCCCCCTAGGCTTGCGGGCAGGGTGACGATCATATACGGGTGAGCCACATCCTGCGCCATCGCGCGACCCGCCCCGCACAGCAGGGACACGGCCGCAACCACATTTACACATAACCACTTTTTCATTGGTCTGTCTCCTTTTTGAGATTAAAAAAATACAGTATGGATTATAGGCCAACGTGGGGGCCGGAGTCAAGTGCTATTCGCGCAACTGGGAAAAATTCTTGCGCTCCCCTCCGCCCTCTATTCTTGTGCTGTGGTCCCGATTATGCTATGCTGGTGTCTATTACATTAGGGAACGTGGTGATGATTTTGAATGAGCGGATGATGGTTGAGGCGTTGCGGCTGAAGGTGCTGGGCCTGCGCGACGCGGGGACGGGCGTGTGGTCGGGCGAGTTGGCGTCGAGCGCGCTCGGCACCGCGCTGGCGACGGCGGTGATGGCGGGCGGCGACGCGGATGACGTGCGCCGTGCGCGGGCCGGTGCGGCGTGGCTGGTCGCGAGCATCAATGCGGACGGGGGCTGGGGCGACACGCCGCAGAGCGTGTCCAACCTGAGCGCGACGCTCATCGCGCGTTCCGCGCTGGCGCTGTTCGGGCGGCAGTGCCCGAATGAGGTCGATGCGGCCGACGCGCTCGCGCGTTCGGCGGCGTGGGTCGCGGCGCGGGCCGGGTCGCTGGAGTTCCCGGCCGTCGTGAAGGCGCTGGAAGGGGTCTATGGCGAGGACCGCACGTTCTCCGTGCCGATCCTGACGTTCCTCGCCATCTGCGGCGGGGACGCGGGGGCGTGGCCGCAGGTTCCGCAACTGCCGTTCCTGCTCGCGCTGCTGCCGCACGGGCTGTTCCGTTTTTTCCGTATGCAGGTGGTGAGTTATGCGCTGCCCGCGCTGATCGCGATGGGGCTGTGCCGCCAGATCCGCGCGGCGGCGGCAGGGCGGGGGCTGGCGTGGGGCAAGTGGTTTGCGGGGCCCCTGCTGAAAAAGTTGGCGCGGGTGCAGCCGTCGCACGGGGGGTTCCTGGACGCGATCCCGCTGACGGCATTCGTGTGCCTCGCGCTGCGGGCGGCCGGGTTCGGGGGGCATCCCGTGGCGGCGAAGGGCGCCGCGTTCCTGCGGCAGTCGGCGCGGGCGGACGGCAGCTGGGCGATTGACTCGAACCTGCGCACATGGGTCACGAGCCTCGCGACGCGCAGCGTGCTGGCGAACACGGAGGGGCTGGAGAAGTCGCTCTACCGTGGCGAGCGCAACCAGATCGCGTCGTGGCTGGTCAACGCGCAGATGAAGCGGCACCACCCTTACACGGGCGCGCACCCCGGGGGCTGGGCGTGGACGGACCTGCCGGGCGGCGTGCCGGACGCGGACGACACGAGCGGTGCGCTGGTGGCCTTGCGGATGCTGCGGCAGGACGGCGTGACGATGGAGATGTCGCGGGCGGTGCGCATGGGCCTGCGCTGGCTGATGGGCCTGCAGAACGCGGACGGCGGCGTGCCGACGTTCTGCCGGGGCTGGGGCAAATTGCCGTTCGACCGCAGTTGCGCGGACATCACCGCCCATGCGCTGCTGGCCATGGCGCTGTGGCCGGAGATGGTGCACGGCATGGACAAGGCCATGGCGCGGATGGCCGGGTACCTGCGCAAGCAGCAGGCCGAGGACGGGAGTTGGGCCGCGCTGTGGTTCGGGCATCAGGAGGCGGAGGGCGGCCGCAACCCGGTCATCGGCACGGCGCGGGTCGTGGACGCGCTGTGCCGGGCGCACGGCGCGGGGTTCGGCGCGGACGGGCTGGAGGACATGGCCACGCGCGGCGCGGCATGGCTGACGGCGCACCAGCGCGGCGACGGCGCATGGGGCATGGGGCGCGAGCCGACCGTCGAGGAGACCGCGCTGGCGGTGACCGCGCTTGTCGGGATGGATTCGGACGACGCCCGCACGGCCGCGCAGCGCGGCCGCGGCTGGCTTTGCGCCCAAGGCCCCGACGCCCTCACGCGCCCCGCGCCCGTGGGCCTTTATTTTGCATTGCTTTGGTACCACGAAAAGATGTATCCTTTGGTTTGGTCATTGGAGGCATTCAGCAGATGAGAACAGAATCCGGTTTTAGCGCAAAGGATACAACGGGCGACGCCAAAGGCGCGAAGCATTGCCTTTGTGTGCTGCGGGAAAAAATTTGCGCCCTTTGCGGCAAACCAAAAGAAAGGCGCGTGGCGCCGGAGCGCGAAGCGCAAGGAGCGCAGCCCGCGGACACGCTGGCCGCGCTGGAGGCGACGCTGGGGTATGCGTTCAACGACAGGTCTTTGCTGGAGACCGCGCTGACCGCGCCCTCGTACCGCGCGGCGCAGGGGGTTGTGCCGTGCGCGGACAATCAGCGCCTGGAGTTCCTGGGCGATGCCGTGCTGGGCCTGCTGGCCGCCGAGCACCTCTTCAATACGCATCAGGACATTGACGAGGGCGGCCTGACGATCCGGCGCAGCCACCTGACCAGCGGCGCGGCGCTCGCCCAGCGCGCGCGGCGCGTCGGCCTGGGCACGTACCTGCGGATCGGGCTGAGCGACGAGAAGACCGGCGGCGTGAATAAGAGCCGCCTGCTCGCGGAGGTCATGGAGGCCGTGTTCGGCGCGGTGTGGTGCGACGGCGGCCTGCCGGCCGTGCGCCCGATATTCGAGGCAATGTTGCGCCCGGAGGAGGAGGTGCCGGAGACCGACCTGCAGGAGGAGAACCCGAAGGGTCATTTGCAGGAGATCGCCCAGCGCCATGCGTGGGCCGGGCTGCCCGCGTATGAGTTGGTCAGCACCTCCGGCCCCGACCATGCGCCCTCTTATGTGGTGCGTCTGCGCGTGGAGGGCGACCGCGAGACCCTCGGCGAAGGCAGCACCAAACGCGGCGCGACGGTTCTCGCGGCGCGGCGGATGCTGGAGGTTCTGAAGGGCGAAGGGATTGAGTGAGGGAAGGAATTAGGAATGAAGGAAGTGAAAGGGGAGGAGAAACGATGATGAGGAACGTATGCGGTATCGGGATGGTGCTGGGGTTGCTGGGGGGCGTGGCCCTCGCGCAAGAGGCGGAGAAGGTCGAGGGCCTTCGCGAGTGGACGTCCGTCAACGGCAATGTGCTGGAGGCGGCGTTCGTGCGCGAGGAGGACGGCAAGGTATTCCTGCGGCGGGCGGACGGCACGACCGTCTCGACCGCGCGTGAGAAACTCTCGCCCAATGACTTGGCGTGGATTGACGGGAAGTCGGGCCGAGCCAACAAGGGCGACGGCAAGACGCAGTCCTTCACGCGCATCACGTCGGATGCGGAGCGGGTGAAGCTGCCGACGTATCTGCTCATCAAGAAGATCATCGTCAAGTCCTACGCAGACCTGACCAACAACCACCGCGACGACAAATCGCTCGCCTTCCTGCTGCGCGACGCGAACAAGATTTACGGCTGGTCGAACATCTCGGCGGAGTGCTACACCCAGCCGAACGGGCAGAAAGGCCGGCTCAAGACGCTGACCTGCTATCCGCCGGCGTTCCCTGAATTGCGCGAGGCCGTCCAGATCATGCGCGACAAGTTCACCATCGTCATGCCCGACCCCGTGGTCGTGAAGGAGATCCGCGAGTACGGCATGACCGCCTGGGAGGTCCAGTCCCCGCCCGACTACATCTCGCGCATCCTGCTCGTGGCGGATTCCTACTCCGGCAAAATCAGCCGCTTCATCATCTCCTTTCCCGACCCAGGGAAGTGAGGGAGCGTGCAGAGTGCGAAATAAGTCAACTATCCCCACGTACTACGAAGGCCAGAAACCTATAAAATACAGATTTCACGATGGAGGGCGAGCGTCCTCGCGAGCCGTTAGACACATTGCGGCGGCTCGCGGGGACGCTCGCCCTCCATCCTCATTGACCGCACGCCGCGCCAATGGGGTCCCCTGTCTCGCCCTCCATATCACGCCTATCCAAACAGGGTAATCCTCTATCCCTTCATCGGGGTTGCAAAAACCGTCCGTCCGTGGTATTATCAAGCGTATGATTGATTACACAAAACTACTCAACGCCGAGCAATGCGCGGCGGCGACGGCGGGTGACGGGCCGCTGCTGGTGCTGGCCGCGGCCGGCACGGGCAAGACGCGCACGCTCGTCTATCGCGTGACCTACCTCGTCGAGCAGGGGCTCCCGCCCGACGCGCTGCTGCTGCTGACGTTCACGAACCGCGCGGCGCGTGAGATGCTCGAGCGCGCCAAGGAGGTCGCGGGGTCCTCGGTGGGATACCTGTGGAGCGGCACGTTCCATCACGTGTGCAACCGCATCCTGCGCCGCCACGCGGAGCGGCTGGGGTACCGCAACGATTTCGCGATCCTCGACCGTGACGACTCGCTCTCGCTCATCAACGCCTGTGTCAAAGACCTCGGCTTCAAGCACAAGGACTTTCCCAAGAAAGAGGTCGTCGCCGCGTTCATCGGCAAGGCCGCGAACCGCGCGGTGACGGTCGCGGATGTGTTGACGGACTATGCGAGCGAGCTGCTTGTCGAACCCGGTGAAATCATCCGCGTGGCGGACTGCTACGCCGAGCGCAAGCGGGCGGAGAGCATGATGGACTTCGACGACCTGCTGGTGAACGGCCTGCGCCTGTTGTGCGAGCACGAGAATGTCCGCGCCTATTATCAGGAGAAGTTCCGCCACATCCTGGTGGACGAGTATCAGGACACGAACCTGCTGCAGGCCAAGATGGTTGACATCCTCGCGGGGCATCACCGCAACATCATGGTCGTCGGCGACGATATGCAGTGCATCTACACGTGGCGCGGCGCGGACTTCAAGAACATCCGCGAGTTCCCGGCCCGCTGGCCGGGGTGCCGCATCATCAAGCTGGAGCAGAATTACCGCAGCGTGCCGGAGGTGCTGGAGGTCGCCAACGCATGCGTGCGTGGCGTGCCGGAGGATTTCAAGAAGCAGCTTCGCGCCACGCGCAAGCCGCGCAGCAAGCCGCGCGTGCTGATGCTCCGCGACGGCGACGAGCAAGCGCAGTCCATCATCACCCTCGTGCGCCGCTACCTCGACGACGGCTACAAGCTCAGCGACATGGCCGTGCTGTACCGCGCACACTTCCACTCGATTGAGTTGCAGATGAACCTCGGGCGCACGCGCCTGCCGTATGTCATCACCTCCGGCGTCGGCGTGTTCGAGCAAGCCCACGTCAAAGACGTGCTGTCATTCCTCCGCGTGTGCGAGAACCCGCGCGACTACATGGGCTTCACGCGCCTGATGGGGATGCTCAACGGCATCGGCGAGAAGACGGTGGAGGCGCTGTGGACAAAGCTGGGCGGAAGCTTCGAGACGCGCAGCCCGCAGGTGCGCGAGGCGCTGAGCGCGGTGCTGCGCCCGGCCGCACGCGGGCAGTGGCAGGGCATCGACCGCCTCTTCGCCGAGTATCACGCCGAAGGGCTCGGCGCGAAAGGCGCGGAGGCCATCGAGCGTTTCCTTGACGCGTTTTATCACACGCACCTGTACAAGGCCTACGAGAACCCCGAGAAGCGCGAGGAAGACATTCACGAGTTGGCCCTGCAAGTCGGCGCGGTCAAAGGCGGCGTGGCGGCGTTCCTGCAAGAGGTCGCGCTGCTGACCAACGTTGACCACGAGTACGCGCAGATGGAGAAAAACGACGAGCCCATGCTGCACCTCAGCACCGTGCATCAGGCCAAGGGGCTGGAGTGGAAAATCGTGTTCGTGATCTGGCTTGCGGAAGGGATGTTCCCGTCGAGCCGTTCCCTCGGCGAGGCCGAGAACGACGAAGAGGAGCGCCGCCTGTTTTACGTCGCCGTCACGCGCGCGAAAGACGAGCTTGTGTTGTGCTCCCCCAACGTCCGCCGGATGCGCGACGGCGGCGTGTTCTTCTGCAAGCCCTCCCGCTTCATCAAGGAAATCCCCGGCGACCTCGTCCGCGAAAGCTACGGGCTTCGCTCATAAGGTGACACGGGCTGTATGCGCCCAATTCAGGGGGAGTTCCTGCCCGTGATTCGGTAATTGCGGAGGGGAATCCATCGCAAAATTCACCTCCTTTGGAGGGGTGGCAGCCGTAGGCTGACGGGGTGGCTCTGGCACATCAGGCAGATGACATATCCAGTTAAAGCACGATCGTATGACGACATCCGGTTGACCTGCTGTCTGCCTTGCTTTGCCTGTGAAACAAAGAAGGGGCGAATCATCATTCGCCCCTACGCCTCTGTACCCCGACGAGAAATGCCGGACTATTCCGAATCCCTGCCGCCGTCGTCTTCGGACGGTTGCGTTTCCTCGTCGTCTCCGGAAGACACTGTGCGGGACGGCTCAAAGCGTTGCTGGTCAAGGTTCCATTTAAGCCAGTCGCTGATGAGTGTGCCGGTGCGGCGGCGAACCATGCCGGCACGTATCTGCGGGCGCATCATATCCGCGCTGAGCGCGTCGCCTTGCTCGCGGTCTTGCACGTAAATCAGCAGGGACTGTGTGGCGGACGACGGCACAGCTTCGGACAGGCCTCCCTTGGCCAACCCCATCGCACCGTAGGCGATAGAGAAGCTGTTTTCGAACGGCTTCATCTGCATCCCGCTCACGGTATAGGTCAGCGAGGTTGACACGTTCAGCGACTTCTCTTTCGCGGCATCCTCGAACGCCTTGCCGCTTTCTATCTGCTCGGCGATTTCGCCGCGAATCTCTTTGACGTAGTCATCGAACGCATCCACGCGGGCCTTGTCCTGTGTGCGCCGCTTCACGTCCTCCTCGACATCCTCGAACGGCGGCACGTGCGCATCGGATTTCTGATGGTACTCGATGACAAGAATCTCCGCGTCCCCGTCCACAATGGCAAAGCGCGTGTCAATGCTCTCTGGCTCAAGCTCAAAGGCCGCATTCGCGAACGCCTGTGCGTCGGATGTCCAGGCAAGCGGCTCGCTCTGGGAGAAGAGCGGCGTGGTCTTCACCTCAACCTGTTCGCGTGTCGCAAGTGCCTCAAGCCTGGAGTCGATGGGCGTCGTCGCGCTCCGGTCGAAAATCGTGAACATGAGGTCTTTCCGCGCACCTTCACGCGCCTCTTCAACCTGAAGCTCCGCGACAATCTCGTCCTTCACTTCGTCGAGCGGCTTAACGCCCGTGACGCTGTTGGTGTCGGATGTCTTGAACTTGTCCGGGTGGCTGTCGTAATAGTCCAAAATCTCGTCATCCGACACAGTCACACGCGCCAGATAATTGCTCACGGGAATCGAGATGTAACGGACGGACATACGGTCTGGAAGCCCGAATTGCGGCTTGTTCTCTTCGTAGAACGTCTTGTACGCATCATCCGAAAGGCGCATCTCGACACCCGCAAAACGGTTGCTGATTGTCGCCGTCTGCACCGTGAACGTGTCCGTCATCGCGTCCAGCTCGTCGTCCAGCTCCATCGGCGAGATCCACGACGCTGTGTCGATGAGCGACCCCACTTTCATCATCAGCAACTGGTTACGCACAAGGGTTTCGTACTGCGCCTCCGTGGTATCGTGTTCCCGCAAGGCAAGAAGATAGTAGTTGAAGTTGAAACCGTTCGCGTCCTGAAACCCGCGCTGGCCGCGGATTTCATTGCGGACCTCCTCCACCCCAATCGCCAGCCCGTTCTTCCTCGCAACCTGAAGCGCCGCAATCTGTTCCCATGCCTTACGGTCAACCTCCCGCACGGGAGTCTCACGGTTACGGCCCCGCCCGATCCCGCGGATTGCGTCCTCCGCCTGACTGAACGTCTCGGCTGATATTTTCTTCCCGTTGAGCTTCCCCGCAACGATGCCCCCCCGCGAGGAACGGGCGCACGAGCCAACAGAGACAAATGCGACGGAAATGATGATTGCGAAAAAACCCCACACGAAGCGGCTATTGATGAGTCGGTTGAAATGATAAATAAACACGGCTGGCTTCTCGGCTAATTAAGATGAAAAACGCGCACACATACAAAACACACAGGCATCGGCTGCGCTGACCGATACCCGTGTAAACTAAACCCGCGGGCTAGAACTCCTCCTCGCCCTCGGCATCGGCTGCCCCGGCGGCCGGCTTCACGGGCTTCTTTGGCTTGTCATCCGTCTTCAGCAGATCCACCATAATCGTGTCATCCACAGTGTCGGGCGGGACAAGCTCACCCGTCTGGATGTTGTCGCGGCCGACGGCATACGCGAAGCGGTGCGCCGCCGTCCCCGTCGGGCGAACGACCAGCGTGGACACCACCATCCGCCCGCCGACCGCCGCCGTCTCGCGCCAAATCTTCACCACCGCCTTCGGCGACATATCGTACACCACCGGCTCATCCGTCCCGTTCTCGAGCGTGATGCGGTAATCGCCCGACTCGCTCGTCAGGCGGCTCAGCGAGCGCCCCGGCGACGTCTGCACGTTCACCGTGTTCGCCGCGCGCAACGCCTCAATCGTGTACTGCGACCCCTCGACCCGGATAACACCCGTCACCGTCGCGACCTCCAGCTCCTCAATCTCTTCCGTCATCGTCAGCGAAAACTTCGCGCGCCCCGCCATGTTCTTGCAGCTGGCGTTCGGCGTCTCGACGCTAAACTGACCCTCCAGCAACGTGTCCTTCAGACCCGTGTTCAGCCGCCCCGAGACCAAGCGCACACTGCGCGCCTTCGGGTCATTCTCCGCCGCCAGCACCACAACCTCCGTGTTCTCCAGCAGCTCCACGCGCTCCGTCGTCGAAAACGACAAGACCGCGTAACCGCTCGCGCCTGTGCGGAACACCGAACCCAGCGGATACGCCCTGCCCTTCTGCACCGGCCCGAACGTGCCGACATCCGGGTTCATCACCTCCACCTCGCCGCGCACCGTCGTCGCGCGGACAAGCAGGTCGAATCCCTTCTCCTCCTTGCCAGCGCCCTGCCCGGCCACCTGCTCCACGACAACAGGATCGGCCTCCTCGGCCCCATCCTCTAACTGGGCAAACGCCGGCACCGCCGTCGCCAGCACGCACACGAATCCTGCCACTACCCTACCGTTGTGTATCTTCATGACTTTTCCTCTCCGCCCGCCAACCATACGGCAGGCTTGTTAAATCACGGCGTCACCGCCGCACATCACCCTTTACCTTCACACTCAAGGTTCCTCCGCCTCGCCATCAGGCGCGAGCGGGACCGACACATCCAACGCCTCCAGCGACTTCGCCGCCTCATCCGCGCGGTCAAACAACGAACGCGCCGCACGCGGCTCATAACGGTTCACCACGCCCTCAAGCTGCGCGATCGCCATCTCCACCATCGGCTCGCCCGTCCTCTCCGCCTTCAGCGTCTCCAACAACAGCTTCGCCTCGTCCTTCTTCCCCTGCAGGGTCAGGACCCGCGCGAGCCCCATCCGCGCTTGCGCCGCGAGGAAATGCTGAGCGTTCGCCTTCTCGAAATCCGTGTACGCCGCGGCCGCCTCATCCAAGCTGCCCACCGCCTCCAGCGAATGCGCGCGCCCCATCTGCGCCACCTCCGCGAACCCGACCGGCGCGCCCTTCTTCAGGCATGCGTCATACGCGTCCAGCGCATCCTCATAACGCCCCGCGTCAAAGTACGCCGCCGCCAGGCGCAGACGCGCCGCCTTTGCGATTTTCATCGAGCCGTACTTGCCCACGAAATCGCTGAGCTCTTCAAACGACTGCGCCTGCAAGAACTCCCGGTTCGCGCCCTCCACGCGCTGTCTGCGCCACTGCGCCGCACCGAAAACCACGCCCGCGACAATCACCACGATCGCCGCGTTCGTCACGACCTGGCGGCCATTCGCCTGCCACCACATATAAACCGGCATCAGCCCCAACGGCACATTCGGCAACGCCTCCGCACCCTGCTTCGCCGCCGCAGGCTTATTCGCTGTATTCTTCTGCATCATGCAACACCCTTCTTCATGTAATGAAAACCATCATTATTAGGCTTTAAGAAAGAAAATGCAAGCACAAATCATCGCTCT
Organism: Kiritimatiellota bacterium; assembly: GCA_009778475.1. Classification (GTDB taxonomy): domain Bacteria; phylum Verrucomicrobiota; class Kiritimatiellia; order RFP12; family UBA1067; genus WRJS01. The sequence goes on from WRJS01000017.1 coordinate 42,745, forward strand.
CCGCCATTTTTTATTCCCCCCCCTTCCCCGCCCCCCGCTTGATTCCTAATTGCAAGGCGGAAGCCTTGCGCCCCCAGCCATTCCGAATTCCGAATTTCTAATTCCTAATTCACACCGCCGCCCCCCGTTTCCTCCTTCGAATCCCCGCGCCTCAATTTTTTTCGCGCTTCTTCATTTTTATCTTTCGCATTCGCACGTGCGCGTGTTATAATTATGTGCATGAAGACCTACGTATATACTTGCCGCAACAAGGACGGGACGCTGAAACGCGGTCAGCTGGAAGCGCCCGACCGCGCCGATGCGTTGCGCCAGTTAAGGAGCCAAGGGCACCTGCCCCTGTCCCTCTCCGAAGGTTCTTCTGCCGCGCGCCCGCAAACGAAAACGCACCTCGCCGCACTGGCCGCGACCGCCGTTTTGCTCGCCGCCCTTGCGGTCGTCTTATCCGCCCGCCATACCGCGAAAACCGCGCAGAATCCTGACACGCAAAAGAGCAGAGACGCGATTGCCGCAAACCGCAGCCCCTCCCCGAAAAACACCTCGCCGCACACGCCAACGCAGGCCGCCGAGCCAGAGGACCCCAAAAACGTTTATAGCGAACCCGCGCCGCCGCCCGCTCACGTTGCCGGTGCCGCACTTCAGGCAGAAGGCGATGCCGAGATTCCCGTCGCCGAAGCCGAAGCGCCCGACAGCACCCTGCGCACGCAGACCGAGAAAATGCTGTCGCTGATGGCGAGCCTCCCGCCCGGGGCAGAGATACCGCCCATGCCGATTCTGCCGGGGATGGAGAAAGACTTCGCCGCCGCGCTGACGAACGAGATCGTCATCCACGCGGACGACACGGACGAGATGGCCAACCGCAAGGAGGCCATCGCATGGCTGAAGCTAGGCGTCGCCACGCTCGTCCAAGAAGGCAACTCCCCGAGCGAGGCCATCAAGCTGATTGAGGAGAACGCAAACAAGATTGCAAAGATGCGCAACGAGCTTCTGAGGTACGCCACCGCGCTCTACCGCGAGGGCAAGGAAGACGAGGCGATGGCATTCATCGCCGAGGCAAACAAGGAACTAGACCCGTACGGGGCAGAGCCGATACAGCTCTCCCCGAGATTAACGCGCGCAAAGGACGCAAACTAAAATGAAGAAGCTAATCCCGTTCACACTCATGTTCACCGCATCACTGGCATTCGCGCAAGACGCCGCCCCTGCGCAACCCGCCAAGCCAGACGCTCAGGCGCGGGCAAACCTGCTGGCGCAGGCCGGCGGCCTCGTCAGGGAGCCCGCCTCGGGGCCAGCCTTCCTGTTCCTCAATATGCAGACCCGCGTCGCCCCCGACGCCATCGCCATCGTCCAGCAAGAACTGGAGAAAGTCCTGCGGTTCGCGTTCACGACCGAGACCAAGAAAGCGACCTCCAAGCCGCTTGACGACGCCGCCGCCGCCGTGAAAGACGCCGCGCGCGTGGCCGCCGCGATCGTCATCTGCGACGCGCCCGCGCTCCCCCCCGTGCTGATCGCCCCGGAATCCCGCTGGGCGATCGTCAACGTCGCCGCCCTCGCGGCGGACAAGCCGAAGGGCGACGCCCTGGCCATCCGCACGCGCAAAGAACTTTGGCGCACATTCACCTACCTGATGGGCGCCGCCAACTCCTCCTTCGAGCACTGCCTGATGAAAACCGTCACCAGCCTCAGCGACCTCGACGCGCTCAAAGAGACCGTCGTCTCGCCCGAGCCGTTCGGGCAAGTCATGCTCCACGCGCAGAAACTCGGCATGAAGTCGCTCCGCACCTCCACCTACAAAAAAGCCTGCGAAGAAGGCTGGGCCCCCGCCCCGACAAACGACATCCAAAAAGCAATCTGGGACGCGGCGAAAAAATAAAACTCCCGCACCTCCGTGTGAAAAACACAGACGAATAAATGTTACACAGAGAACCACAGAGACACCACAGAGATTCACAGAGAAATTCTCAAAAAAACTCTGTGCCTCCTCTGTGAAACTCTGTGTAATAAAAACGGACGAATAATCTCACACAAAGGCACAAAGGTCACAACGTGTTTTGGACAGGATTTTAAACCAATTTTTAAAATCCAAAATTTTCCCTTCGTGTCTTTGTGTGAGGATAAAAAACGGACGTTATATTTGACGGGGTGCGTGAACTCAGCGCTCACCTGCAACGCTCGAGGAATGCCTCCCGCCGTTCAAAGCCGATGCCCGCCGCCGCACCAGACCAGAGCCACTCGCGCACGCCTTCCTTATCCCCCGAGCGGATGCGAGCGTCGAGCCATGCCAGCGCATAGTTCTCGTTGTCGGGCCAGCAGGCATGAAGGTCCGCCCAGACCGGCACCGCCTCCTGCGCCCTGCCGTTCTGCACAAGCGCCTCCGCGTACAGCACCCGCGCGTCCGGCATCACGGACAGCCGCTCCGCCTGCGCCCTCAGCAGCCCCAGCCCCTCATCCGCCGCAAGCAGCCCAGACCGCATACCGTCCCGCAAGACCCTCAGCGCATCCGGCTGCTCCGGCTGGACCCGCAGCACCTCCCGCGCCAGCGCCAGCGCCGCCTCCTTCCGCCCGCCCCCCCACAACGCCACGGCACGCTTCGCCATGCTGAACGGCCGGTACTGCACATCCCGCGAGACCACCCGCCACACGTACCGCTCCACGGGCGCGAAACGGTCCGTAAAGCAAAGCGCCCCCGGCTGCGCCGCGAGACGCGCCTTCTGCTCACCCGTCAGATAAAACCCCTTCGCCTCCGGGTGCCGCGCCGCCACCGCCCCCATCACCGCCCCCATGTCAACGGGCGCCTCCCCCGCGACCGCCACCCACGACTGCCGCACATCCGTCACCCCGCTGTAGCAGAACACCTCCACGCACGGGAACGTCTCCCCGAGCGTCCGCAACATGGACGCCAAGAACCCCGCGCCCTCATACCTGTCCAGCACATGCACGAGGTAGAACCCCCCCGGCGCGAGCAGCGCCTTCACCTTCTCGTTGAACTCCCGCGTGACCAAGTGGTAAGGCACCGCCGCGTCGCTCACCGTGTCCCCGATCACGAAATCATACGCCCCCCCGCGCCCATCCGCCAAAAGCGCGTCAACCTCCGCCCGCCCGTCCCGCGCCACATAACGCATCCACGGCGCAGGCGCCGCATCCATGTGCTCCACCGCCGCCCGCTGGACGACCGGGTCGATCTCCGCGACCGTCATCTCCGCCCAGCACCCCTCCTCCCGCCAATAACGCGGCAGCGCGTACCCACCCCCGCCGATCATCAGCATCGAAAGCCCCCCCCCCCCCCCGCGAAGCGCGTCCACCGCCGCCGCCAGCAAGCGCGTGTAACTCGACGACAGCACCCCCGGCCGGGAAACCCCCACCACCGTGGGCGGGCCCCGGGCCAGGAA
>WRJS01000018.1 GCA_009778475.1 Kiritimatiellota bacterium
GCAGCCGCACCACGTTCGCGTTCACCTCGTGCTTGATGACCTGCTCGACGACCCGCACCGCCTCCTCCGTCGTCACCCGCAGCCCCCGCACGAACTGCGGCGCGATGCCCGCCCGCGCCATCCCGCGCGAGATCGCCTTGCCGCCCCCGTGCACCAGCACCACCTTCATGCCCACCGCGCTCATCAGCGCGATGTCCGTCAGCAGCCCCTCCAGGTTCTCGGGGATCTCCATCACGCTCCCGCCCACCTTCACGAGCACCACCGCCCCCTTGAAGTCCTGTATGTACGGCAACGCCTCCACCAGCACCGAAGCTTTTTCAATCACCTTCTGCATCACGCTTTTTACCTTACGCTCATCCTGCTCCCGCAACCGCTCCAGCCTTTCCTTCTCTCTGCCGTTACGCCTCCGTATCGGTCCTGAAAATATCGGGAAAGGGTGAAACAAATACGTAACATCTTATCACACGCCGCCGCCTTGCACAAGGGGAAACCCGCCGATAGTTGCGGCGGTAAAAAATCATTCTATTTTGATTGCCAAGGTGCGGAAAGGGGAGTACACTTTTTACTTTTGAAACGTGTGGAAGGGGTCGGGATGATGAGATCGCATGGGCTGATGTTAGGGATGGCGCTGCTGGCGGGATGCGCGGCGGTGTGGGAGCAGCAGGCGGATGTCGCGCCGAAGCCGAACGGGAGTTTGGTCGCCGCGACGGCGTGGGCGAAGGTGCCGCAGGGCGGCGACGCGTACGGCGCGGGGCGTCACGCGGCGCTGAGCCTGAAGGCGAAGCTCGGCGCGGTCGAGCCGCAGGTGGTCGTGCTGACGGAGTGTTTCGCGGAGAAGGTGGACAAGGCGAAGGCCGCGAAGGGCGTGGCGTCGGTGTTCGGCAAAGAGCGCGTGGTGGGCATCGCGTCTTACGGGTTCTACACGCGTGACGGGGTGGCGGACCGCGAGGCGGTGGGGCTGCTGGCGCTGGGCGGTGACGGCATCGCGGTGCGCACGGCGTTCGTGCCGAAGCTGAACAGCGTGGGGCTGGCGCAGGAGAGCGAGGAGCTGAAGGCGGCGCTCGGGGACGCGGGTCGGAAACTGGCGGCGCAGCTGCAGACGCTCGTCTATAATGAGGCGGATTACAACCAGCAGACGCGCCTGATGGTGGTGCTGGCGGACACGCACTCGCCGAAGAACCAGCTCTTGCTGGACGGCATACAGTCTGTGGTCGGCACGGCGTTCCCCATCACGGGCGGCTCGGCGAACAAGAACGCGGGGCAGAATTTTATCCACTGGCGCGGCGGGCTGTACGCCGACGCGGCGGTCGCGCTGATGATCGACGGCAACATCGCGTCCGCGCAGAACGGCGCACAGGCGAAGGACAACGACGCTGTCCTTGCGACGGCAAGGAAGGTGGCGAGCGACTTGACGGTGTCCTATGTCAACATTCATCCATCCCCGTTGGGTTTGTTCCTCGCGTTTGACTGCGCCGGGCGCAAGGGCAAGCTCGACGCCATCGACGATGAGCGGAAGGCAGTCATCGAGGGGTTAAAGGAGGGTAAAGCGTTTGAGGTGACGACAACTGTAGATGAGGATGGTAACAGCACGGAGACAGAAAAGGAAGTCCCCTATAAAGATCCCCGTCTTGCTCCTTCAGCGTATTATGCTGCTGGTATGAATAGCCCTAAATCGCGCAGGGTGGTCTCCCCCAATTTCGCGAACGCGGAGATATTCGGGATGTGGTGCGCGGGCGAGTTCGGCTGCCCGGAGGATTCCTTGGAGCATCCTGTCGGGCGCGGCTGGCACATCATGGGGACAGTCCTCGGCCCCCGCCGCGTTCCCGCCCCAATAGCCCGCACAATGCCTACGTCAGTAGTAAGGGAGATCGAGCCATGATGAACCGGCTCACGGGGATGCCCGAAGCCATTTTGTCGACGCGAATCGATGCGCGTCGACACGAGTCGAAAGAAAGGTACACACGATGAGACACACATTCCTTGCATTTATGTTCGCCCTGCCGCTGCTGGCGCAGGACAGGCTGCCCGTGAAAACGCAGGTCGTGCGCGGGGGCGATGAGCCGGTCAAGATCGTCGCGGACGTGACGGGCGCGGGGACGCTGTTCCTCGCGGCGTCGAACGGGGGGGACGATTACCATTACGATCAGGCGGTGTGGTGCGAGCCGCGGCTGTTCGCGGCGGACGGCAAGGAGATCGACGTGACGCGGCTGGAGTACGCGGTGGCGAAGTTCGGCTGGGGGCAGGTGAGCGTGCGGGGCGTGAAGGTGGGGTCGCGTTCGTTTGAGCGGGCGTGGTACGCGCACGCGCCGTCGGTGCTGAAGTTCGATGTCGCGAAGCTGGGCGCGGTGCGCTTCGAGGCGTGGGTGGGCATCGAGGGCGGCTCGGGCAAGAACGGGAGCTCGGAGTTCATCGTGGCGGCGGCGGAGCCGCAGGGGCTGGGCAAGGAGCCGATGACGGTGATGGAGTTCGTGGGGCAGGCGGAGATGCCGCCCGTCGCGAACGTCCCGGTCGCGGAGGCGAAGGTGGCGTTCAACGCGGAGGCGGCGAAGGCGCTGCTCGCGAAGGGCATCCGCCAGATGCTGTTCGTGCGGCGGTTCACGCTGACGTGCAGCCACGTCTATACGGAGTTCATCGACGCGCGGTGGAACCCCGGCGGCGGCCTGTGCATCCTCGACTTGGAGACGGGCGCGGCGAAGGAGCTCACGCCGGAGGCGATGCGCAAGGGGGTCGTCAACCGCTTCGACCTGTCGTGGGACGCGAAGAAAATCGTGTTCGACTACAAGGCCGGGCCGAAGGAGCCGTACTGCATCTACGAGATGGGCATCGACGGCGCGGGCCTGCGCCAGCTGACGTTCCCGACGCCCGACAACGACGCGCTGCTGGCGCGTTACGGCATCCGCCCCGACGATATGCACCCGTGCTATCTGCAGGACGGCTCGATCATCTTCTCCTCCTCGCGTTGCCTCGCGAGCGTCCTGTGCGACGGTGGCGACGGCTTCAAGACGACGACCCTGCACCGCATGGACGCGGACGGCGGCAACATCCGCCAGCTGAGCTTCAACGTCCTGAGCGAGTTCTCCCCCGCCGTGCTGCCCGACGGCCGCGTGCTGTATATGCGCTGGGAATACAACCGCAAGGGCGCGGGCGAGATCAAGTGCCTCTGGTCCATGCGCCCCGACGGCTCCGGCACCGCCGAGGTGTACGGCGACCACATCCAAGACCCCGAGACCATGCTCTACGGCCGCCCCATCCCCGGCTCGGACAAGATCAGCTTCCTCGGCTGCTCGCACTGGGGCCCGAACAACGCCGTCGGCACCGTCATCGTGCTAGACCCCAAGGCCGACCTCACCTCCACCAACGCCATGCGCTTCGTCACCCCCGACGTGATGGCCCTCACGCACGGCGGCTACACCTTCATCGTCAACGGCAAGCGCATCGACGACAGCACCGGCCGCGTCGGCCGCCTCTTCAAAGACCCCTACCCCCTCGCCGAGGACCTCTTCCTCGTCGCCGTCAAGCCCAAAGGCATCGGCTGGGAGATCGCCAACGGCTACCACCTCGCCACCCTCGACGGCGACGGCCGCGAGACCCCCCTCTTCCGCGACGAAGGCATGTCCTGCTGGCACCCGTACCCCGTCACGCCCCGCGCCGTCCCCCCCATGCCCAGCGCCGCCCGCGACCCCGCCCTCGCCGCCGCCGGGCAGGCCCAGTGCCTCGTCACCGACATCTACGCCGGCATGGAAGGCGTCACCCGCGGCGACGTCAAGCACCTGCGCGTCATGGAGCAAGTCCCCCGCCCCTGGGCCGCCCGCACCGTCTGGGGCAACACCGACACCGACGGCATGGCCCACTCCGCCCTCGGCCCGCGCATCCTCGGCCTGCACGTCCAGCACGGCATCGTCCCCGTCGAGCCCGACGGCTCCGCCAACTTCCTCGTCCCCGCCAACCGCAACATCTACTTCCAGGCCCTCGACGCCGACGGCCGCGCCATCCAGACCGAGCGCACCTACATCAACTACATGCCCGGCGAGACCCGCGGCTGCGTCGGCTGCCACATCCGCTCCACCGCCGACGCCGGCATCCCCCCCGCCACCCCCGCCGCCATGCGCCGCAAGCCCTCCGCCATCACCCCCGAGCCCGGCGGCATCGCCCAGACCCTCGACTACGCCCGCCAGATACAGCCCATCCTCGACAAGCACTGCACCGCCTGCCACGACGGCGACAAGCCCCCCGCCAACCTCACCCTCACCGGCGCGCCCACCCGCATCTACAACGTCTCCTACGACCAGCTCATGAAGCGCAACGTCATCGGCCGCCAAGCCAACGAGAACGACGTCCGCACCGGCGACACCGAATACACCCCCCCCTACTGGTACGGCGCCTACTCCAGCCTCCTCGCCGCCACCATCGGCGGCTTCACCCCCCGCCTCGACGCCTTCGGCCCCAACGCCGAGAAGATGCACCAGCGCCTCGCCGGCCTGCGCGACCACCACGAAAAGCTCAAGCTCACCCCCGACGAGAAACGCGCCATCTACCGCTGGCTCGACACCTCCTGCCAATACCACCCCAGCTACTGGGGCCGCAAGCACGAGCAATTCGCCGCCACCCCCTTCTACCGCCCCGCCATCACCCTCCCCGAAGCCCTCGCCACCCACTGGCCCGAACGCCTCGCGGATGCCTACAAAAAATAAACGGGGTTTTATTTTTGACAGGATTAACAGGATTTCACAGGATTTCCCTTCGGGCGCATACAGTTTTCCTAACCACAGATTACACGGATTACGCAGATGTTTTTTTTACCTGTGAAATTTGCGTCATCTGCGGTTAAATTAAACGGGGTTTTATTTTGACAGGATGAACAGGATTTCACAGGATTTCCCCTTCGGGGCGCACATGGATTTCCCCATCTAAAATCCAAAATCTAAAATGCCTTTGCCCCTTGTGGTTTTCGCCTTGCATTTTGCGCCTTCGTGCGGAAACGTATTTGCCATTCAGTCACGGCTACAGCGGGAAGATGCTTCCCTGCAAGGACACGCCCAGGCACTGCGCGAGAACCGCGAGCGTTACAACCTCTCGGCGGGCTGGGATGCGCGACCTCCAGAGCGCATTTCACTTGGACGTTGAATGTTCCCTGTTGAATATTGGATATTCCCCGAGGGCTTCCAGCCTTGTGTCAATGCATAATGCATAATTCACAATTCCTACGCGGCTTCCTGCCCCATTGGCCACACGCCGCGCCAACGGGGCCCCCTGTCTCGCCCTCCAATTGGGACACAAAACCGAAGCGCATTTAACTTGGACATTGAATATTCCGTGTTGAATATTGGATATTCCCCGAGGGCTTGCAAGGGCGAATGACCCTCGCCCTTACCACGCATACACCCGCACTTCATACGGACCGAGCGTCACTTCCGTCCCGGCCGCCCCTTTCAAGTCCAGCACCCCCGACCCGAAGGCTTCCTTCAATTCCTTTGCGCCGCTCAACGCATCAAGTGTGCGGAGGTCAACGGATTGCCCTGTGGCCTCCGTGTTGGCGAGCAGCACATAGCGTTTCTTCGGGTGCTCTTGGCAGCAGAGGCCGTGTACCTTCCCGTCCGCGCATTTGAACTGCTTGCGCCCATCCTTGTTGAGAAGCGCGGGGGAGAGGGCCGTGAACTCGGACACAATCTGTTTCATCGCGCCGTGTAGCGCGGGGTGGTGTTTCAGCCCGCTAGTGCCGCCGTCGTCCCACGGATACCAGAGTATCCCCCTCGCTTCATGCACCACGCCGAGGTACGACATCACGCGTAGAATCTCGGGCGTCTCCGTGCCGAACGCCTGCGGCACGCAGATGACAGGGCGGTCGCCAGCAGTGGCGGCCCATGCCATGTCCATCCAGTCCGACACCATCGTGACGGGGTTCTTGGGGTACGGGTAGGGGTCCACGGCGAAGATGTCGCCCAGCGGCACTTGCGAGGTGAACAGCGGCGGCGTGCAGGAGACCATAAACGTGGGGTGCCTGTTGTCCCATTTGTGGTACACGTCGTTGACGCGCTGGGCGGCCTCGAACGCGGAGGCCGACGGCTCATCGATGGCATACCAGAACAGCAGGTTCGGGTACTTGTCCGCGATATCCTTCGCGCGCTCGCCGATCCACTCCTCGCCGCTCCCGCGGTGATTCTGCTCGTACAGCACTCGCAGGCCGTGCCGTGCCGGGTCGGTGAGGGCCCGCTCGTTGAACCAGCTCCACATCTGCACGGTGTTGAACCCGAGCGAGGCGACCTGGTCGAGGTCATCGGGGCTGACGTGATAGATGCCGATTGGGAAAAACGGTGCGCCGCCCGCAATGATGTTCATGTCGTCGTCGATATAAACGGGGCATTCGGCATCGCTCAACACGGTGAGCGGCGCGGCCTTCGTCTCCGCAAGCCTGCCCTTCCAGTAAAGCTCGGCCGTGATGGTGTATGCGCCCGGCTTCGGCGTCCCGATATTCACGGGCAGCAGGAAACGTGTCTCCGTGGGTTCGGCCTTCGCCTTTCCGATGGACTTGCCGTTGGCATCGGCCACGTTCACATTGAGCGTCACGTTTTGCAATTTCTCGTTGTACGGGTTCAGCGTGACGGTCACGAGAATCTGCCCCTTCCGTTTCTTCAAATCCGACGTCACCGCAAAGCCCCTGTAACGCGGCCCCGTGATGTCCAGCAAGGGCTTGATCTGGATAACCCTGTCAAACACCCGCGCCCGCTCCTCTTTCCATCCTTTCGCATATAGGTCAAGAATAATGCGGACATCACCGCGTGCCTCAATATCGAAGTCCACCTTGGCGTCCACCTTGGCGTCGATATTGTTTTTGATGGGCGATGACGCGAGCCGAGCCGCCCTAAAGCTGTAACCGAAGGAAGCGTCATCTGTCTTTGCAAAAGGGATCACCGTCACCTCCCCGTTTATTTCACGCCTTCCCGAAAAGGTCATCTTGATCTCGTTCGTCCCGATGTTGAACGCGGGCAACTCAAACGCCGTCACGTCCAGCCCGATGCGCTGAAGCCGCAGGCTGGCAATGAAATTCTCTAAGAACTCGGGCGAGCCGAGGCGGCACCCCGTCACATAGACGTAGCCCTTACCGATGCGCCGCATGACCGCCTGCGGGCTGCCCTCGCTGCATTGGGCTACGACCTCCCACCCGTGCTCCTCGGGAAGCTCCAGGTGCCCCCAGATGTTGTTCTCCTGGACGCGGTTGGGGACAAACCGTATGGCGTTCTCGGGGCGCGTGCTTTCGATAGCCCCTCCAGCCTCGCAACGCGCCGCACCGAGCTTGAGCGACGGGTCGATGGACATGAGCCACGCAAGCGTCTCAGGGTATAGCGCGTCCGTAGTGATGAGCGCGCCGCCCCCCTCCACAAACGCGCGGAACGCCGCGCCGTAACCCTCCATCTTCACACGCGCATCGCCCTGCCCGAAGTTGAACAGGGGGCAGACCAGCGCCATGTCGTAGGCGCGGAGGTTCGCGGTTAGCCTGTCCATTTCCTCCGTGGTGGACGCGAACTTTTCAGCGTCCCAGCCGAGCTTGTCCAGCGCGGCGTCAAACTCGTCGTGGTGCATATTCTTCTTGTCGCCGTAAACGCCGTGCAAGACCGCGACGCTGACCCTGTCCTGCGCCTCGCCCTCCGCGCAGAACGTAACCGTGTGCGCCAGCGCCAACAGGCTGATGACACGCACCATGTCCATCGCTGAATACGTCTCTCTGTGTTTCATGGGGTACAGCTTATCAGGCTGCCTTTCGTAAAGTCCAGACAAAACAGGCGCACGGTGTCTTATCTTGGCTGCTCCACCATTACAACCTTCTGAAAATCGGCGTTGACCGTGACTCCCGTTTGCGGTAATATATTGCTTTCGTTTATAACTCGTTGTGCGGACAAACGGACGAAGGAACACCATGTTAGACATTAGACGTATTCGGGAAAACTTCGAGGAGGTCGCGGAGGGCTTGCGGCGGCGGGGCGCGGATGTGGCGCTGGCGGAGTCGGCGCGGGACTTGGACGCGCAACGCCGTGCGCTCGTCTTGAAGGCGGATGAGCTTAAGACCCAGCGCAATGCGCGGTCGAAGGAGATCGGCGCGCTCAAAAAGGCGGGGCAGGACACGGAAGCCGTGCAGGCGGACGTGCGGGCGATTGGCGACGCCATCGCGGCGCTTGACGAGGAGCTGCGGCAGGTGGAGGAGTCGCTGGAGTCGGCGATGCTGCGTATCCCCAACGTGCCGTGCGCGACGATCCCGACGGGTCCCGACGCTTCGGCGAACCGCGTGGTGCGTCATCACGGTGAGGCGCTGGCGTTCGACTTCGCGCCGCGTGACCACATCGCGCTGGGCGAACGGCTCGGGCTCTTCGATTTGCCGCGTGGCGTGAAGATCACGGGGTCGGGTTTCCCGCTGATGAAGGGGCGCGGGGCGAAGCTCCAGCGCGCGCTCATCCAGTATATGCTCGACCTGCACACGCAGAAGCACGGGTACACGGAGATCCTGCCGCCGTTCGTCGTGAACAGCGCGTCGATGCGCGGCACGGGGCAGTTGCCGAAGATGGCGGAGGATATGTACCACTGCGAGGTGGACGACCTGTGGCTCATCCCGACGGCGGAGGTGCCGGTGACGAATTATTTCCGCGACGAGATACTGGACTGCGCGTTGCCCGTGTACCTCACCGCCTACACGCCGTGCTTCCGCCGCGAGGCGGGGGCAGCGGGGAAGGACACGCGCGGCATCCTGCGCGTACACCAATTCGACAAGGTGGAGATGGTGAAGTTCGTCGAGCCGGAGACGTCGTATGCGGAGCTCGAGACGCTCGTCGGCAACGCGGAGGCGGTGCTGCAAGGGCTGGGGCTGCACTACCGCATCCTCGAACTCTGCACGGGCGACATCAGCTTCTCCGCCGCGAAGTGCTACGACATCGAGCTGTGGGCGCCGGGCCAGCAGGGCTGGCTGGAGGTCTCCTCCTGCTCGAACTTCGAGGACTTCCAGGCGCGGCGCCTGAACTGCCGCTACCGCGACGCGAACGGCAAGCCGCGCCTCGTGCATACGCTCAACGGCTCAGGCGTCGCGCTGCCGCGCCTCGTCATCGCGCTGCTGGAGCAGTTCCAGCAGGCGGACGGCAGCGTCGCGTTGCCCGAAGCGTTGCGCCCGTATATGCGGGAGGAAGTTCTGGAGTGCGAGAGCTCTAAAGTTCTAAAATGATGAAGAAGGTCTTATGGCGCTTGACATCATAAAAGACGACGCAAGGAGAAACAAGATAGGGTTCATTACCTTTATCATCCCCGAGTTTGCCCGTGCTTATAAAATGGACAAACAAGCCGCATACCGCTATTTGAAAGCCAATGGTGGGCTTGATTTCCTGTTTAAGAACTGGTGGGCGCTGCATACCGATAACCCGTTGTATGCGGTCAGGGATATGTATGATGTTTGTTGCCGCAACGGAGGTCCGCTGCGATGAAAGTGTATCACGGCAGCTATACCGAGATTGACTGGGAAGTTTCAATATGTGTCTCACAAATAGTGACCGAAACATGAAAGCAGGGTTGACTCTTCCCTGGACATCAGGGCAACGCCCTGAAATCATTAGCGTAGGGCAACGCCCTACGTTGATGGCGATTTTAATTTGTAGGCTGAAAGCCTACTATCAAGGTAGCGCACTGCGTCTCGCGATGCTTTCTTTTATAAACATGGCGAGAACGCCATGTACTACCATTGATGCAAGGCCTACAGCCTTGAAAAAAATCCGCCTTCTACATAGGGCGTTGCCCTATGCTAATGATACAGCCCTTTCAGGGCAGAGAAACGACTACGATGAGAGGCTTAACAGAAGAACCGCCGCCCCAATACCCGCCGCCAACGTATGATTGCTGAGGAGCAGAAAAATGGAAGTCAACGTAACGGTGAACCAGCATCTGAATGAATACATGAGGTTTAATTTTTATCACGGCCAAAAAACAGTGATGATATGGCTGCCTTTAATGTGTTTGGCAGGGTTTTGTATTTGCCATACGTTGTGTGGTGCATTAATAGTAGGAGGGCTTTGGCTTCTGCCCGTATTTTTGATAACTTTTTTACGAACCCGAAGGGCATGGAAAACGAACGCTTTGCGAGGGGTGAGTGCTGACTACACGTTTTCGGATGCCGGGTTTCGCTCCGAAAGTGAAGCAGGAACGTTTAACTGCGGCTATGACAAGCTCTTTAAGGTTTGCGAATCCAAAGCGGCGTTTTACGTGTACTTGTCAAGTTTGCAGGCGATTATTGTGCCGAAGAGGTGCTTTGAAAACACGGACGACATCCGGGTGCTGAGGGAAATCTTCGTGAGGAACATGGACAAAAAGAAATTGAGGTTGCGGAGGCAAGATGACTGACGCGCGAAAAACGGGTTTGTCGCCACGGGCTTGCGCGGGCGGTTCGCGAACCGCCCCTACAATCTCTGCGCCTCTGCGTCTCTGCGAGAGAAAATCCCGTGGCGCATTTAACTTGGACGTTGAATATTCTCATGCCCCATTGGTCGCACCTGCGCCAACGGGGTCCCCTGTGTTGGATATTGGATATTCCCAAAGGTCTTCAGCCTTTGTCCGGCTTTGTCCTCGGGCAGGAATGCCCGAGCCACCTTACTTGGACATTGAATATTCCGTGTTGGATATTGGATATTCCGTGTTGGATATTGGATATTCATAATGGACCGCATCTCTTATCTCATCCGCCGCCTCCTTCTCGTGATCCCGACGTTCCTGGGGATCACGGTCGTGTGCTTCTCGCTGACGCGGTTGCTGCCGGGCGGGCCGGTCGAGATTAAGTTGATGCAGATGCGGAACATTGGGGGCGCGGAGGACCGCAGCAGCGTGGGCGTACAGCAGGTGGACGAGAAGTACAAGGAGGAACTCAAAAAGCAGTTCGGGTTTGACCGCCCCGTCTATGTGCAGTATTACGATTGGCTTGTCAAAAACCGCATGGGCATGAGGATCAGCTCGTATGACTACCCGAACCGCACGGCGTGGCAGCTCATCTCGGAGCGCATCCCGGTGTCGCTGTGGTTCGGCATCACGAGCTTCCTGCTGAGCTACCTCATCTGCATCCCGCTGGGCATCGCGAAGGCGCTGCGCCATCGGCAGGCGTTCGACGCGGCCTCCAGCGTCATCGTGTTCGTGGGCTACGCGATCCCGGCGTTCGCGCTCGCGATGATGCTGAAGATGCTCTTCTGCGGCACGATTGAAGGCCTGTGGGACATCTTCCCGCTGGGCGGTTTCGGGTCGGACGAGGCGACCGCGCTGCCGCCGCTGCAGCGCCTCGCGGACCGCGCGTGGCACATGGCCCTGCCCGTGGCCTGTTACGTCTCCGGCAACTTCGCGGTGCTGACGCTGATGATGAAGAACTCGCTGCTCGACCAGATCGCCAGCGACTACGTGCGCACCGTGCTGGCGAAGGGCGCGACGCGCGGGCGCGCCATCTGGCTGCACGCCTTCCGCAACGCGCTCATCCCCATCGCCACGGGCTTCGGCGGCATCCTTACCGTGCTCTTCGCCGGCTCGATCATCATCGAGAGCATCTTCGAGATTCCCGGCATGGGGCGTCTCAGCTGGGACGCGCTCAACAGCCGCGACTACGCCGTGTTCATGGCCCTGCTCGCGCTCACCTCCGTGCTGCAGCTGTTCGGAAACCTCGTCTCCGACTTCTGCTATATGCTCATTGACCCTCGCATCCATTTCGGGAAAAGGTAACGCCATGCTCTCACCCCTCACCCGCAAACGCCTCCAGAACTTCACGCGCATCCGCCGCGCGCGGTGGGCGCTGATTCTGCTCTGCGCGCTCTTCGGCATCAGCCTCGTCTCCGAGCTCCTGTGCAACAGCCGCCCGCTGTGGATGCGCGTCAACGGCAAGACCTACTTCCCGTTCATCCAGCGGCTCACGCTCCGCGACCTCGAGGGCGACGCCGCCGACGCCAGCCGCATGAACTACCACGCCTTCACCGCCTCCGAAGCGTTCACCGCCGACCCCCGCAACAAAGCCCTCTGGGCGCCCGTGCGCTACAGCCCCGGCGACGTGATCGACTCCGCCTCCCTCCGCGAGCACCGCACCGTGAGCGTCTCCGTTGTCCCGGAAGTCTCCCTCGGCCGCCTCAACCTCCTGCCCGACGGCACAATCATCTTGCCGCTCAGTTGTGAGCCGTTTTTCCCCGGCGCGGAAACCGTCGAAGGCCTCCGCCTCGACGCGCACTGGAAACTGACGGACGCGGTCCAAGCGGAAATCCGCAACCGCTTGGCCGGGCGCGGCGGGCATGCCTTCCGCGCTGTTGCCGAGCATACGACCGACCCAGGCCTGCGCGCGCGAATCACGATGCCCGAGGTGCGCCCGAGCGCGACCCCGCCCGCCTCCGTGCGCATCAGTTTCAGCCAGACGGACGCGCCCGAGCGCCCGTTCCAGCTCCGCTTCCGCCAGTCCGCCGAAGTGAACGCCGCGCCGCTCGAGACGCGCCGCTGGGGAGCCGTCCCCGACGGCGTGCGCGAGGAAATCGCCAGGCTCGCGCAAGAAGGCTTCAAAGGCCAGGCCCCCTCCGCCGTCATCGGCTGGAAAGGCCGCACCGCCAAAGTCTCCTGCGCACTCAACGAAATCTCCTGGCCCTTCCATCCCGTGAAAGGGCACTGGATGGGGATTGACGGCGCGGGGCGCGACGTGCTCTCGCGCGTCCTCTACGGGATGCGCATCGCGCTCATCTTCGGGCTGCTGCTCGCATTCTGGGCCATGGCCTTCGGCGCGGTGATGGGCGCGGTGCAAGGGTTCTTCGGCGGGGCCGTGGACATCGCGGGCCAGCGCCTCACCGAGATCTGGAGTGCGCTCCCGTTCCTGTACGTGATGATTTTCATCGGCTCCGCGCTGGGGCGCGGCTTCCTCATCCTGCTCGTCTGCTACAGCCTCTTCAACTGGATCGGCATCTCCTCTTACATGCGGGCCGAGTTCCTGCGCCTGCGCACCCGCACGTTCGTGGACGCGGCCCGCAGCCAAGGCCTCTCGGACGCGCGCATCATCTTCAGCCACATCCTCCCCAACGCGCTCACGCCGCTCATCACGCTCTTCCCCTTTTCCCTGATGGGCGCGATCGGCTCGCTCGCCGCGCTCGACTTCCTCGGCTTCGGCCTGCCCCCCCTGACCCCCAGCTGGGGCGAACTGCTCCAGCAGGCGCAGATGTTCCGCAGCGCGTGGTGGCTCATCCTCTTCCCCTCCGCCGCGCTCTTCACCGTGATGCTCCTCACCGTCCTCGTCGGCGAAGGCCTGCGCGACGCCTTCGACCCCCGCCAGCAGAGCAAGATGGAATGAGACGGAAGTAATAGGTAAAAGGTAATAGGTAAAAGGTAAAAAGTAAATGCGAGCCGATTTTTTTGACAGGGTTAACAGGATTGGCAGGGTTACAAAGGTATGAAATCCAGCTCACACAAAGACAGAAAGGACACGATGTTAGGTTTTGTCGCGGGTCTCATCCTCTTCGCGTTTCTGGGAGGGTGTGCCGGGGTTTTCTACCAAACAGGTTTTTGGGATATGGTGCAAAAAAGCGCCTCCACCTCTGGTCCCGCTCGCTTACGCTATTCTAAAAAAGTTACAAAGCCTGTCACGCAAGAGGAATACAAACGTTGCACGAGGTTAGGGTGGTACATTGGGGCAGGTGTCGGTGCGGGGGGTTATCTCGTTTTGTTTTTGAAACTAAAAAAAGAAGCGAAGGGGGACGAATAGACATGCTACTTGAAATAAAAGACCTCCATGTGCAGTTCGAGACCGACGGGCAGGTTGTCCGCGCGGTGGACGGCGTGACGCTCACCCTCGACCGCGGGCAGATACTCGGCATCGTCGGCGAGTCCGGCTGCGGCAAATCCGCCACCGCCATGAGCATCCCCCGCCTCCTGCCCATGCCCCCCGCCCGCATCACACGGGGGCAGATACGCTTCGACGGCAACGACCTCCTCGTCCTGCCCCTGCGCGACCTCCGCAAAATACGCGGCGCGAAAATCGGCGTCATCTTCCAAGACCCCCTCTCCTCGCTCTCCCCCCTCCACCGCATCGGCAAGCAGATCGAAGAGGTCATCCGCCTGCACCGCAACGTCTCCGCAATCACCGCCCGCGAGACCGCCATCGACTGGCTCGGGCGCGTCGGCATCCCCGACCCCGCCGCCCGCGCGCTCGCCTACCCCCACGAGCTCTCCGGCGGGATGCGCCAGCGCGTGATGATCGCCATGGCCCTCGTCCTCGAACCCGACCTCATCATCGCCGACGAGCCCACCACCGCCCTCGACGTGACCATCCAGGCGCAGATACTCGACCTCCTGCGCAAGCTGCACCGCAAGAACAGCGGCATCCTGCTCATCACCCACGACATGGGCGTCGTCTCGCAGATGGCCACGCACGTCGCCGTCATGTACGCCGGGCAGATCGTCGAGCAGGCCGAGGCCGCCGCGTTCTTCGACGCCCCCCTGCACCCTTACTCTACCGCCCTGCTCAACGCCATGCCCTCCCTCGCGACGCGCGGCAAGCGCCTGCAGGCCATCGGCGGACACGTCCCCCTCGCCGGCAACTTCCCCGCCGGCTGCCGCTTCCACGACCGCTGCCCCCGCGCCCGCCCCGAATGCGCCACGCAATCCCCCGAGCTCGTGACCGTCGGCGGGCGGGCGCTAAGATGCGTGAATTGATGGAAGGGCGGAAGCCTTGTTACTGTAGGGGCCGGCATAGATAAACCAACCCTTTCGGTCTCAATCATAATATAGTTCAACCCATTTGAGCTGTAACTTCAACTGTTTTTTCCCCTCTGTTTTCGTCATCGGGAGGTCGTCATCGCCGCAATAATTTTCATGGACTTTGGGAAGGATTTGTAGAATACTATTCCTTTTGGCAAAGACAGGTTTTACGATGAAAACGTTTGAGTGCATAGAAGGCGGCGTGACGGCGGCGGCCGGGTTCAGGGCGAGCGGCGTGGCGGCCGGCATCAAGTACGAGGGCCGCCGCGATGTCGCGCTGCTGGCCGCGGACAAGCCCGCGACCGTGGCGGCGGTCTATACGGCGAACAAGGTGGCCGCCGCTCCGGTGCGGCTGGACCGCGAGCGCACGCGCTCGGGCAAGGCACAGGCGGTCGTGGTCAACAGCGGCTGCGCGAACGCCTGCACGGGCGCGCAGGGGCTGGCGGATGCGCGGGAGACGGCGCGGCTGGCGGCGGAGGCGCTGGGCATCGCCGAGGACTTGGTGCTGGTCTGCTCGACGGGCGTCATCGGCGTGCATCTGCCGATGGGACGCGTGGCGGAGGGCGTGAGGCTGGCATCGGCGGCGTTGAGCGCGGCGGGCGGCGATGACGCGGCCCACGCCATCCTCACGACCGACACCGTGGACAAGCAGTTCGCCGTGGAGCTGGAGATCGACGGCCAGGCCGTGCGCATCGGCGGGATGTGCAAGGGATCGGGCATGATCGAGCCGAACATGGCGACGATGCTGGGGTTCGTCACCACGGACGCGGTGGTGGACGCGGCGGCGCTTGACGAGGCGCTGCACTACGCCACCGACAGGAGTTTCAACCGTGTGGTGGGCGACGGCGACATGAGCACCAACGACACGGTCATCCTCATGGCGAGCGGCGCGGCGGGCAATCGCGTGCTCACGATGCGCCACCCGCAGTGGCAGGATTTCGTGGACGCGCTGACGATGGTGTGCGTGGAGCTCGGCAAGAAGATTGTGATGGACGGCGAGGGCGCGACGAAGTTCGTGACCGTGCGCGTGAAGGGTGCGCTGACGGCGGAGGACGCGCAGAAGGCGGCGCGGGCGATCGCGAAGTCGCCGCTGGTCAAGACGTCGTGGTTCGGGCTGGACCCGAACTGGGGGCGCGTGATCGCGGCGGTCGGATACTCCGGCGCGGAGGTGGATGACCAGTGGGCGCAGGTCTATTACGGCGACATCTGCGCGTATGACAAAGGCCGCGTGACCGGCAAAGACGCGCTCAAGCCGCTTCAGGACGTGATGCGCAAGCGCGTGTTTGACGTGACGGTGAACCTCAACCTCGGCAACGGCGAGGACACCGTTTACACCTACGACTTCTCGTATGACTACGTGAAAATCAACGCGGAATACACGACGTGACGGTTTTATTACAGGACGATTTTTTTTCATTTCCGAACAGGGTGAGTAGGGTTGGCAATTATGGCGTATGATGTGTTTATCTGTTACTCGATTGAAGACAGGGCGCTCGTGGAACGCTTGTCCTCGCATCTCGAAGAGAACGGTTTCCGGTGTTTCGTGACCCATCAGGAGACCGTGCCGGGCGCGTTCCGCGACACGGCGATCACGCGCGCGATTGAGACCTGCAAGATGGCGCTGGTCGTCTTCACGGAAAACCTCAACCGTTCCGCCCAAGCGGACACGGAGATAGCGGCCTGCGCCGAGGCCCGCAAGCCCACGTTGCTCTTCAAGGCGCAGAGGGCTCCGTTCAAGGGGACGAAGCGCCAGTCCCTCGCGAACCTCTACGCGATCGATGCCGCCTCAGACCCCGACGCGCATTTCGTGCGGCTGCTGCAAGACATCTACATCCTGTTCCCCGAGTTCCGCAAGGGGAACCTCACGCCGCAGCTCGCCGCAGAGACCGAGGCCCGGCGCCTCGCCGTCGCGGCCGCCCGGAAGCGCCTCATCGACCGGAAGGCCAGGCTTGAGCGCCGGGCCGCGCGGAAAGCCGCCCAGCGGGCGCAGGCCGCCCAGCGCCTCGCCGAGCAGGCCGCCCAACGCCTCGCCGAGCAGGCCGCTGAGCAGCCCCCCGCCGCCGACGTGCCGGAAGAGCCCTTTGACGCCGCGTGGCTCTTCACCGACGACGCGCCGTACTTGGCGATCGACCTCTCGGGCGGCCCGGGCGCCGGGGCGTATCCCCTGCGCCGCTCGCTTACCCCGCCCTGCCTGACTGGCGACACCTGCCGCACCACGGAGCTCTGGTTGCGCCTGATCCCCCCCGGCACCTTCCTGATGGGGAGTCCAGCCGACGAACCCGCGCACAAAGACAACGAGCTCCTCCATGAGGTGACCCTGACGAAACCGTTCTACATCGGCATTTTCCAGGTGACGCAGAAACAGTACGAGCTGGTCGCCGGGGCGAACCCCTCGGCCATCCGGAACGACACGCTCCCCGTCATCAACGTTTCCTACGAGATGCTTCGCGGCAACCGCAACGGCGCGGAGTGGCCCACGCACAACCGCATTGACGCAGGCTCTTTCTTCGCCGCGCTGCGCACGAAGACCGAGCTGCTCGCCGACCTGCCCACGGAGGCGCAGTGGGAATACGCCTGCCGCGCCGGGACGGTCACCGGGTTCAACAGCGGCAAACCCCTGACCGCCTCGGACTTCTGCCCCAACATGAACGAGGTGGGGAGGTACAGGAGCAGCACGCGCGGAAAGAAAAAGAAATCGCCGGGGGGGGTCCTCGCCAGAGGCGGGCTGTACCTGCCCAACGCATGGGGGCTGTACGATATGCACGGCAACGTGTACGAATGGTGCCTGGACTGGGAGGGTCCCTTCAAGCCGACGCCCGTGACAGACCCCAAAGGCGCCCTTCCCAAGTGGTTCCTCGGCGCGCCCTTCGGGAAACGGGTCCAGCGCGGAGGCTCCCACCTTACCTCGGCGACCGCCTGCCGTTCGGCGCACCGCCACGCGCAGTTCCCCAACACCGTCAGCAACGACCGCGGTTTTCGCGCGGCCATCCATATTTCTTGATTCCCGTTTCTCGTTCGCAAATAACGGTGGTGTTTCAGCCCCGAAAATGCTATCATTGATGAATTCTTTTTGGACCCCTGGAGCGTGTTTTTTTATGAGTGACGAGATTCAGCCGAGCGCGGAGCAGGAGCGCGGTTTGCAGAGCATCAATATCGAAGACGAGATGAGCTCGTCGTACATCGATTATTCCATGAGCGTGATTGTCGGGCGCGCGCTGCCGGATGCGCGTGACGGCCTGAAGCCCGTGCACCGCCGCGTGCTGTACGCGATGGGGGAGATGGGGAACGTCTGGAACAAGCCTTACAAGAAGTCCGCGCGTGTCGTGGGCGACGTCATCGGCAAGTACCACCCGCACGGCGATCAGGCGGTCTATGACACGCTGGTGCGCATGGCGCAGCCGTTCTCGCTCCGTTACCCGCTCATCGACGGGCAGGGCAACTTCGGCTCCATCGACGGTGACTCGGCGGCGGCGATGCGTTACACCGAGGTGCGCATGGACCGCCTCGCGGAGGAGATGCTGGATGATCTGGAGAAGCAGACGGTTGACTTCCGTCCCAACTACAACGAGGAGTTTGAGGAGCCGACCGTCCTGCCGTCGCGTCTGCCGAATCTGCTCCTCAACGGCTCGACGGGCATCGCGGTGGGCATGGCGACCAACATCCCGCCGCACAATCTCGGCGAGCTCGTTGAGGGCATCACGCATTACATCGACAACCCGGACTGCTCCGTCGATGACCTGATGCAGTTCGTGAAGGGGCCAGACTTCCCGACGGGCGCGACCATCTGCGGCACGCGCCAGATCGAGTCGATGTACAAGCTCGGGCGCGGTCAGATGACCGTGCGCGGCAAGGCGGAGGTCGTCGAGTACAAGAACAAGGAAGCCATCATCATCACCGAAATCCCCTACATGGTGAACAAGGCGAGCATGATCGAGAAGATGGCGGACCTCGTCAACGAGAAAGTCATCGAGGGCATCTCCGACATCCGCGACGAGTCGAAGGAGGACATCCGCGTCGTGGTCGAGCTCAAGCGCGGCGCCATCGGGCAGGTCGTGCTGAACAACCTCTACAAGCACACGCAGCTGCAGACCACCTTCGGCGCGATCATGCTGGCCATCGACCACGGCCGCCCGAAGGTGATGAACCTCAAGGAACTCTTCCGTTGCTACGTCGATCACCGCTTCGAGGTCATCACGCGCCGCACGCGTTTCGAACTCGCAAAGGCCGAGGCCCGCAAGCACATCGTCGAAGGCCTGCTGATCGCGCTCGACAACCTCGACGAGGTGGTGCGCATCATCCGCGCCTCGAAGAACCGCGACGAGGCCAAGGCCCGCCTCATCGAGCGTTTCGGCTTCTCTGACAGGCAGGTGGACGCCATCCTCGAGATGCGCCTCTACCAGCTCACGGGCTTGGAGCGCGAGAAGGTCGAGGCCGAGCTGCGCGCCCTCCTCGAACAGATCGCCTACCTGAACGACCTGCTCGCCAACCCCGCGAAAATCTACGGCCTCGTCAAGCAAGACCTCGCCGACATCAAGGCCAAGTTCGTCACCTCCGCCAAACGCCCCGACACGCGCCGCACCGAAATCGTGCCCATGGAAGGCGAGGTCAACATCAAAGACCTCATCGCCGACGAGCCGTGCGTCCTCACCCTCAGCCAGCGCGGCTACGTCAAGCGCGTCCCGCTCACCACCTACCGCGAGCAGAAGCGCGGCGGCAAAGGCATCACCGGCGCCGCGATCAAAGACGAGGACTTCATCGTCACCGTGTTCGTCGCCGACACCCACGACACCCTGCTCCTGTTCACCAGCCACGGCCGCGTCTTCAAGAAAGAGGCCTACGAGATCCCCGAGGCCCCGCGCACCTCCTTCGGCAAACCCATCGTCAACCTGCTCGAGCTCCGCGCCGGCGAATCCGTCGTCGCCCTCCTGCCCATCCGCACCTTCGAGACCGGCGAGGACGTGTTCTTCGCCACCGAGAACGGCATCATCAAGCGCACCGCCCTCTCCGAGTTCCGCAACGTCAACCGCAAAGGCATCATCGCCATCCGCTTCAAAGACATCCCCGGCGACAACGGCGACGACGCGCCCGAGGCCGCCGACCCCGCCGAGGGCGACGCGCCGAACGACGACGACGAGCAGACCGCCAACGACCGCCTCATCCAAGTCCGCCTCGTGAAAGAGGCCGACCACATCCTGCTCGTCACCGCCAACGGCAAGGCCATCCGCTTCCCCGTCTCGCTCAAGAAAACCGACGCCGACGGCCGCGAGCGTGAGGCGAGCGTGCGCCGCATGGGCCGCGCCTCCGCAGGCGTGCGCGGCATCCGCCTCGCGGCTGGCGACGCGGTGCGCAGCTTCGACATCGTGAACGACGACGAGACCCTGCTCATCGCCACCGAGAACGGCTACGGCAAGCGCACCGAGTTCAAAGAGTTCACCCTGCACCATCGCGGCGGCGGCGGCATGATCGCCATCAAAGACGACGACGGGCGCAACGGCCCCGTCGTGGCGGCCCACGCCGTGCGCGACGACCAGTCTATGGTCTCCATCACCTCCAACGGGATGATGGTGCGCTCCCCCGTGAACCAGATCCGCGTCATCGGCCGCGCCGCCAAAGGCGTGCGCCTCGTGAACCTCGCCGAAGGCGCCACCCTCGTCTCCTTCAGCGTCGCCGACGCGGAAGAGGACGGGGACGCGCCGTCGCCAACGGAATAACCCCCCTCGCACGGAGGACACGCCATGAGCAACCCCAGCCTGCTACCCGCCGCCGGCATCTTGCTCGGGGGCTTGTGCGCAATCGCGCAGCCCTCCTTGTCGAATTACAACGTCGTCTGGGACTCGCCGTCCATCGACGCGTCCGGGACCATGCCGCTGGGCAACGGCGACATCGCGGCCAGCGTCTATGCCGTCGCGGACGGCGACCTGTACCTGCTGCTCGCAAAGAACGACGCGCTCACATTCTGCGGCGACATTTTCAAGACGGGGCGCGTGAGGGTCTCGCTCTCCCCCAACCCGTTCGCCGCCGGCAAGCCGTTCAGGCAGACGCTTGACCTGCAGTCGGGCGCAATCCTCATCGACGCGGACGGCGTCACCCTCCGCGTCTGGGCCGACGCGAACAGGAACGTGTTCCACGTCGAGATCGACGCGCCCGTTGAGGTCACGGTGTCGGCGCATCCCGACCTGTGGCAGCGCAGCCTCCTCCACTGCCCGCAGAATAAAATCCAGCCGGAGGCCCTGCCCGCCGCCCCGCCGACGGACACGCGCCTCGAGCGCGACGGGCGCATCCTCTGGTTCTACACCGTCGGCGACAACAGCATCTACCCGTCCGACTTGAAGGCGTACAACGTGGAGCATCTGCGGGACGCCCTCCCCGACCCGTTCCGCTTCAACACGTTCGGCAACCTGCTGGAGCTGCGCGACGCCACGGGCGGCCTCGTGCCGCTGAGCGGGGACGCGGGCGCGTGCGCCTTCTCCGCGAAGGGGCGGCGCTTCGACGTGCGCGTCTATGCGTTGACCCGCCAGACGCCCGCGCCCGCAAGCGAATGGGCGGGCGAGATCGCCCGGCTCGCCGCGGCGCCGCTCGACACCCGGCGGGACTGGGACGCGCATTGCGCGTGGTGGGCGGCGTTCTGGAACAGGAGTTGGATCGCCGCCAGCGACGCGTCCGTTGACGACGGCCTGCGCGGGAAACTCTCCGGCGAGGCGGAGGGCGGCCAGCGCACGGAGGAGGACGCCGCCGCGCTGGTCGCCCAGTCCTATACCGTGAACCGCTACCTCATGGCCTGCCAGAGCCGCGGGACGGTTCAGGCGAAGTTCAACGGCGGGCTTTTCACGCAGCAGCTCAAAGACGGCAACGGCCGCCTCACGCACGAGGACGCCCGCCTGTGGGGGCGGCGCTTCACGTTCCAGAACCAGCGCCTCCTCTACTGGCCGCTGCTGATGAGCGGCGACACCGACCTGCTCCAGGTGTTCTTCGACCAGTACGTGCGCCTCCTGCCCATGCGAAAGGCCATCACCCAGGCGTGGTTCGGCCACGGCGGCGCCTACTACCGCGAGAACACCGAACTCGACGGCGCGGAGCGCGATTGCGACAAGGGCATCCTGCCCCCCAAGACCAAGCCCGGCGAAACCTACGAGGGCTGGTACCACGACTACTACTTCACCGCCGGCCTCGAGACGCTGGCGATGATGCTCGACCGCGCGCGCTACACCAACGACACGCAATTCCGCGACGCGACGCTGGCGCCCTTCGCGCGCGAAATCCTGATGTTCTTCGACCAGCATTACCCGCGTGACGCAAACGGCAAACTGCGCCTCGAGCCCGCGCAGGTTCTGGAGACCTACTGGGTCGCCGTGAATCCCGCGCCCGACGTGGCCGGCCTGCACTTCTGCCTCGGCGGCCTGCTCGCCATGGGCGCGGGGACGGACGCGGACAAGGCGGCGTGGAGACGCCTCCGCGCCGAATTGCCCGACATCCCCATGAAGGACGTCAACGGCCGCGCCGCCATCGCGCCCGCGCTGCACTGGGAGAAATGCCAGAACATGGAGGACGGCGAACTGTACGCGGCGTTCCCCTTCCGCTGCTTCGGGCTGGCCTCGGGCAGCGCGGACATCGTGGACTGGACGCTCCGCAACACGGCGAACAAAGGCGCCATGCGCTCCCACTGCTGGGCGCAGAACGAGATCGCCTGGGCGCTCGCCGGGAACGCGGCGGAAGCCGCGCAGGGGCTGGCCAAGCGTTTCAGGGTCGCCTCCGCCATGTGCCGCTTCCCCATGTTCGGGAAGGAAGGCCCGGACTCCTGCCCCGACCTCGACCACTTCGGCTCGGGCGCGGTCGCGCTCCAGCGGATGCTCGTGCAGGAGAGCGAGGACGGCAAACTGTTCCTCTTCCCCGCGTGGCCCGCGCAGTGGGACGTCGATTTCAAACTGCACGTCTCCGGGCAAGCGGTCGTGACAGGCCGCGTGAAAGACGGGCGCGTCGAGCAATGGGACGTCACCCCCGCCGCGCGCAAAAAAGACGCCGTGCCGCTCCCGCTCCAAGAGGCGGCGCTGACCACGGGCGCGATCCCCCGCAACCGCCACCCCCTGCGCATCGGCGCGGATCAGGACGGGAACAACGTGTTCAAGGGCGAGATCGGGCGCGCCTCGCTCATCCGCGGCAGGCTGGCCAGCAGCCAGATCGAAGCGCTCGCCCAAGACCGCGCCGCCCCCGTCACGCTCCCCGGGACGCTCCTCTCGAAACGGGACGTGCGCGCGGGCGACGCCACCGCGCTCGAAGAGGCCGCCCTCGACGCCGCCGTCACCTTCGAGGCATGGGTTAAGCCCGAGGCCCGCGCCAGCGGCCGCATCTTCGACAAACTCACGCCCGGCCGCGACGACGGCATCCTGATCGACACGTACCCCAACCTGTCCATCCGCGTCATCGCGGGGCACAGCCTCATCCGCTTCGGGGAAAACACGCTGACGGCCGGCGAATGGCAGCACCTCGCCGTGACCGTCCAAGGCGCGCGGGTCACCGTCCACCTGAACGGCAAGCGCCTCTGACGCGAAATAAAGAAAGACGAATACTGTTGAAACGGAACGGCGGATAGGCTATGCTAACACCATCTGAGAAAGGAATAATCGATGACTTCTAAAGAGCGTGTGAAAGCGGCGATGAATCGGCAGCCGGTGGATCGCATCCCGATTTTCATGTGGTTCCACCCGCAGACGGTGCAGATGCTCGCGGGGGTGCTGGAGATTCCCGAGGGCGCGGTCGGCGGCGTGATGGGCAACGACGTGTGCCAGCGGTGGGTCGCGCACAACCACGCGATGGAGGGCATCGTCCACGCGCATGACGGCGAGGGGCATACCGACTTCTGGGGCGTCGAGTGGGAGCGCGTGGACGGCTTCAACCAGATCCGCCGCTACCCGCTGGCGGGCGCGTCGGATGAGGCGATTGACGCGTATCAGTTCCCGCACGACAAGATACCTGACCTGCTGTCCAACATGGATGCGCTCGCGCCGTTCGCGGAGGATTATTTCATCGGGTGCGATGTGTCGCCGTGCGTGTTCGAGTTCTTCGGGCGGCTCTTCGGCATGGAGGACGCGATGTATCAGATCGCCGACGCGTCGCCCGCGTTCCTGCGCTTCGTGCGGCGCTCGACGGATTTCATGGTGGAACTCTCCGAGCGGGCCTGCGGGCAATACGCGCTGGATTGGTTCTGGACGGGCGACGACGTGGGCGGCCAGCGCGGCATGATGATGAGCCCCGAGATGTGGCGCGGCCTCATCAAGCCCGAGCTGGCGCGGGTGTATGACGTGGGACGGCGGCACGGCCTCCCGATCGCCTACCATTCGTGCGGCGGCATCCGCCCGATCATCCCCGACCTCATCGAGATGGGGCTGGACGTGCTGAACCCCATCCAATGCGACTGCCCCGGCATGGACGCGCTGGAGCTCAAGAAAGATTTCGGCAAGCACCTCACGTTCATGGGCGGCGTGGACACCATCGGCCTGCTGCCCGACGGCTCGCCTGACGACGTGCGCCGCGCCACGCGCAAGCTCATCGACGACATGACCTCCGACGGCGGCGGGTACATCCTCGCGGCCTCCCACACCGTCGCGCCCGAGACGCCCGTCGACAACATCTTCGCGATGTACCACGAGGCCGGCATCACCCGCGAGGCCATCTTCGATGCCGCTGCCGACGCGAGGAGAAGGTAATAGGTAATAAGTAATAGGTGATATGTAATGATTCGGATTACCTCTAACCTATTACTTATTACCTATTACTTATTACTTATCACCTATCACCTATTACTTATCACCTAATGGAAACGAAACTGACCTCCCGTGAGCGCGTGAAGCGGATGCTCGCGTTCCAGCCCGTGGACATCCCCGCGCTGGAGTGCGACCTCATTCCCGTCGGGCTGTATGAGCATGGCGAGAAGGCGCGCGCGCTGATGAACACCTGCGTCGGCGACTTCAACCCCATCAGCGGCAGCGCGTTTCTCGACAAGCCCGGCGAGGATGTGTTCTGCCCCGACGGCCGCGCATGGCTGCCCCGTGCGGAGGACTTCGACGCGGCGGGCGAATTCGACAGGCGCTTCACCGACGCATGGGGCGTGGGCTGGCGTTACCGTATCTTCGGTGTGCAGGGTCACCCGTGCCACCACCCCGTCGCGGACTGGTCGGATGCGCCCGCGTTCCCGCAACTCACCGCGCAACAGTTCGAGGCCGTGCGCAAAGATGTTGAGGCGAAACACGCACAGGGCTTTTATGCGAAGGTCGGCTGGGTCAACTATTTCGAGCGCGCCTATTCACTGCGCAACTACGAGGACGTGCTGATGGACATCGCGATGATGGACGCGGGGTTCCTGCGCTTCACGCGGCGGATGCACGAGTACAACATCAGCCTCGTCGAACGCTGGCTGGCGACGGGCGCGGACGCGATCCAGTTCGCGGACGACTTCGGGACGCAGGCCTCCCTGCTGATTTCGCGCGAGGCCTTCCGCGCGATTTACCTGCCCCTCTACAAAGAGCTCGTGGACATGACGCACCGCGCCGGCCGCCATGCGTTCTTCCACTGCTGCGGACACATCGAGCCACTGCTGGAGGATTTCGCGGAGATTGGGTTCGACACGCTCTGGCCGCAGTTGAACGCGCACGACCTGCCGCGCTTCGCGGAGCAATGCCGCGCCCTGCGCCTCGCGGTGTGCATCCATCCCGACCGCAGCCACCTGATGACCAACGGCACCCCCGCCGACGTGCGCCGCGCCATCGCCGAATATGTGGAGGCCTTCCGCCCGCACGACGGCGGCAGCTGGCTCTACTTCGAGTTCGACAACGGCTTTCCCTACGCAAACGTCGTCGCGGCAGTCGAGGCCTACCGGGAGTTGCGGGGGCAGCCTGCTCCTCATTCTTAATTTCTCCCGCACTCATCAAGCGGATGGGGTTTGAGTAAAGTAAACGTATGTCAATCGCAACAAAAGATATTCGGCGGATACTGTTGAGCCTGCTGGTGGTGTTGTGTTCTACCGCGATCGCGGGAGGGTCCGAACGGGCGTTCCTGATCGCGGCCGGCATGGTGGTGGCGGTGCGGTGGAGCGCTGGGCTTTGGCGACCGCGCGCGCGCCGCCGCTATCTCATCCTCGACCCCGAAACGCCGGACGCGAAGAATCTGATGACGGCGTTCCGCGCGGTAGTTGAGGAGGTCGCGCACTCCAAGCGGACCGTCATCCTGCGCATCGCCGCGTTCACTGCAGACCCGCGTTTCCGCCCGTGCCTGAGCCTCACTGCGGAGGGCGATATGACGCTCATCGGCTGCGCGCGCAAACAGGCGCTCCAGCATCCCGGGGTTTGGCTTGCGGATCATCCGCTGCCGTTCGGCATCCCGTTGGCACACAGTCTCACACTTGTGTTCTCGCCCTGCGCGGGCGAGCGCGTTCGGGTGGCGGAGGACATTCCGCCTGCGCTTCACCCGTATATCTGGTATGGCGTGATTCTGCTCATCGTGTTTGCCTGTTGCTTCAATCTCAACACCCTTCTCGCCGCCGCGCTTGCCTTCACAGGCGAGACGCATCTCATACGCCGCCAGTAACTGGAGTTCGGGATTACTCAGGTGGCACGGGCATTCTTGCCCGTGATTTTCTCTCTGCGGGCAGGAATGCCCGCACCACCTTAGCGCTTCCGGGAACGCAGGGCTTCCGCCCTGCCGGTACGAAATGCAAGCCGGCAGCCTCGCGCCTTCGGCATCGTATCACTTCCCCATGTCAAACACCGTCAGGCAACGCCTGAAATCCGCGGGCAGGGGGCTATGAGCTTTCAGCACGTTGCCGGGGATCATGGGGTGGGGCATCTCGATGCCGCACGCATGGAGCATCTGGCGCGGGATGGTCAGCAGACGCGGGTCACGCGCGAACTTCACGCCGTGCTCGCGGTCGCCCAGCACGGGATGGCGGATGGACGCGAGGTGGCGGCGTATCTGGTGCGTCCGCCCCGTCTCGATACGCACTTTCAGGAAAGACGCGTCGGCGGAGAAAGCCTCGCGCTGAATATGGCTCACCGCGCGCTCGCCGTCCAATTCCTCCGTGAGGGTCGAGGCGTTGCGCGCGAACTTGCCCCACACGACGGCCTGATACAGTTTCGTCACGCGGCGCGTCCTGAAGATCGCCACCGCCTCGTCGAGCGCCGTGACGTTCTTCGCGAACAGCAGGCATCCGGTCGTGTCGCGGTCAAGGCGGTGGACGGCCTGGAGACCCTGCAGACCCGTCTGCGCACGGAGCAGCTCCTCGGCGCTCTCCTCGCCCGCGGACAGCACGCCCGAGGGCTTGTCCGCGACGAGGTAGTGGTCGTCCTCCACGAGGACGCGGATCTTCGGCGGCGCTTTCTTCTGCTCGGGGCTCAGCGCGGCGGCGACCTCGATGGTATCCCCCTGGCGCAACACGTGGTGCGCCATCCAGACGCAACGGCGATTGACCCAGACCTTGCGGTCGTCCAGCAGGTTCTTGGCGGCGCGTTTCGACACCGACAGCTTTGCGGCGACGAACGCTTGCAAGGTGCTTTGGGCATCCAGTCGCGACACGATATACGTGGTGATGGCGGAATCCTTTTTCATCGTTGCACCCATTATGGCATATCCCCCCCGCCTTGTGCAATTCTGAAATGCCGCGGAAATTAAGCGCCTGTATTCAAATTCTCTAACCACAGGTGACGCGGATTCCACAGATTATAAACCGCAATGTGTCTGAACGGCTCGCGAGGACGCTCGCCCTCCATGTGGCTAACGGCTCGCGAGGACGCTCGCCCTCCATTATGAGAACGTCTCTGTTCGAGAACTATTAGGTAGCCTGCGGCATGAAGTTAGCCGACTATAATTCCTTGCTGTTCCGCAGCACCTTGATCTCGTCGCGCAGCATGGCGGCGCGTTCGAACTCGAGCGCGTCGGCGGCTTCAAGCATTTCGCGCTCGAGGTCGCTGATGACGGTGTGGACGTTGTACGCCTCGTGCGATTCGGCGGCGATCATGCGCTCTTCGACGTGCCGGGCCTCGTCGTACAGCGCGAGCGATTCGTGGATGGCGCGTTTGACGCTGCGGGGGGTAATGCCGTGTTCGGCGTTGTACGCCTCTTGCTTGGCGCGGCGGGCTTGGGTGACGTCGATCATCTGGCGCATGGCGTCGGTGACTTTGTCGGCGTAGAGGATGACGCGGCCGTTGAGGTGGCGGGCGGTGCGGCCGGCCGTCTGGATGAGCGAGGTGGCGGAGCGCAGGAAGCCTTCCTTGTCGGCGTCCAGCACGGCGACGAGTGTGACCTCGGGCAGGTCGAGGCCTTCGCGCAGGAGGTTGATGCCCACGAGGCAGTCGAACGCGCCTTTGCGGAGGCGCCCCAAAATCTCGACGCGCTCGATGGCGTTGATGCCGCTGTGCAGATACTCGACGCGGATGCCGGTCTCGCGCAGGTAGGCCGTCAAATCTTCCGAGGAGCGTTTCGTGAGGGTCGTGACGAGCACGCGGTCGCCCTGTTCGGCGCAGCGGCGGATCTCTTCCATGAGGTCGTCGATCTGGCTGCCGAGCGGGCGCACCTCGACGGGCGGGTCGGGCAGGCCGGTGGGGCGGATGACCTGCTCGGCGGTGACCTCGGAGACCTGCCGCTCGTAGGGGCCGGGCGTGGCGGAGGTGAAGAGGATGGGGCCGACCTTGCCAAGGAACTCGTCGAAGTTGAGCGGGCGGTTGTCCTTGGCGGAGGGCAGGCGGAAGCCGTAGTCCACCAGCACCTGCTTGCGGGCCTGGTCGCCGTTGTACATGGCGCGTATCTGCGGGAGGGTCATGTGCGACTCGTCGATGATGGTGAGGAACTCCGAGCCGAAGTAGTCGATGAGGCACGCGGGGGCCTCGCCCGCCGCGCGCCCGGCGAGGTGGCGCGAGTAGTTCTCGATGCCGTTGCAGTAGCCTAGCTCGCGAAGCATCTCGAGGTCGAACGCCGTGCGCTGGCGCAGGCGTTGCGCCTCCAGCAGCTTGCCCTGCCGCTCAAGCTCGGCCAGCCGCGCGTCGAGTTCCGCGTTGATGAGGCCGACGGCCGCGTCGATTTTGCTCTTGGGCATGACGAAGTGTTTGGCGGGCGAGATGACCGCGCGCAGGAGCGGCGGCCCCGCCTTGCCGCTCACGGGGTCGAAGCCGCGTATCTCCTCCACCTCGTCGCCGAAGAACGCGACGCGGATGCCGGAGGTGTTGTACGACGGGAAGATGTCCACCGTGTCGCCGCGCACGCGGAACGTGCCGGGCTGGTAGTCGTAATCGTTGCGCGTGTACTGGATGGCCACGAGCGCGGCCAGCATCTCGTCGCGCACGAGCGTCTGACCGGGCGCGATGTCCACAAGCATCTCCCTGTAGTCGTCGGGCGAGCCCAGCCCGTAGATGCACGACACCGACGCGACGATGATGACGTCGCGCCGCCCCAGCAGCGAGTTCGTCGCGCCGAGGCGGTAACGCTCGATCTCATCGTTGACCGACGCATCCTTCTCGATGTAGGTGTCCGTCTGCGGGATGTAGGCCTCGGGCTGGTAGTAATCGTAATAGCTGATGAAATACTCCACCGCGTGTGACGGGAAGAACGCCTTGAGCTCCGAGAAGAGCTGCGCCGCCAGCGTCTTGTTGTGCGAGATGATGAGCGCCGGCCGCCCCCACTCGCGGATGACGTTCGCCATGGTGAACGTCTTGCCCGAACCCGTCACGCCCTCCAGCGTCAGCCGTCGCGCACCCGCGCACAAACCCTCCGCCAGCGTGCGGATGGCCTGCGGCTGGTCGCCCGTCGGCGCGAACGGCGCGTCAATCTCAAAACTCGCTTTAGGGTTGATTCGCATGATTGCCCGACAATTTAGCATAGCTGCATCGGGCAGGCAAGCGCGAAATATCCGCCGCCACTTCCCTACGGCCACGGCCGCATCGCCTGACGCATCCCTGCCCCCGCTGGTGAGCCGCGTCAACGAGGCCGAATCGCTGCTGCGCAACATGGACTTCTTGGGCGAGGGCAACACAGGCTTACCGCCGAGCGCCAGCTTGCCCACACCCGCCATGTCGTCCACCCTGCCCGTTCCGTCGCGTGCGCATTCCAAACGCGAGATGGCACGAACCCTGCGATAAGGATACCGTCTCCGCCGGGGGGTTTCCGGCGGGACACCGCCGAGAGGCCGTGAAAACACGGCATTATCGGAAAATGCCGCCAGGAAATGGACAAGCTGGATGGATACGGTGGTACGCGAAACAAGTGTATGCCCGCATTCTACAGTATGCAGTCTCGCCGCGTCGGGGGACGCGGCGTGATACTGCGAAAACGAGGACATGTATGCCTCGGCGCTCGGGGGAACGCCGGGGAATGCTTTTGAAATCAGAACTCCGCAAGGGTTCTGATTTTCTTTTCCCCGAAAAGGGCACTCGGCAGGAATGCGAAACGGACAGGAGAGCATGAGGCGGACGGCATCCACCGTCATCCGCCGCGAGGACGACGGCAAAACCCTCCTGGGTTTTCTCGCCGCACGTTTCCGCTACCACTCGCAGGAGGAGTGGCGCGCGCGCACCGCTGGCGGGCGCATCTTCCTGAACGACACTCCAGCCCTGCCCGGCGCCGTGCTGCACCACGGCGACACCCTCCGCTATGAGATGCCCGACATCCCCGAACCGCCCGTCGAGATGACCTACGGCGTGCTGTTTGAGGACGACGCCCTGCTCGCCGTCAACAAGCCCGGGAACCTCCCCTCCCACCCCGGCGGGAAGTATTTCAACCACACGCTCTGGGCCGTGCTGAAAGCGCGCACGCAACTCGACCGCCTGCACTTCGCCAACCGCCTCGACCGCGAGACCTCCGGCGTGACCCTCCTCTGCAAGACCCCCGAGGCCGCACGGCACGTCGGCCAGCAGTTTGCGGCGCACCGCGTGGGCAAAACATATATCGTGTTGGTGGAAGGGGATTTCCCGGAACACCTCCACGCCGCCGGATGGCTCACCGCCGACATCGCCTCGCCCGTGCGCAAGAAGCGGCGTTTCTGCGCAAGCATCCCCTACCCTCCCCCTGCGGACGCGCAACCGTGCGAGACACGCTTCAAGCGTATCCGTCAATGTGACGGGTTCTGCGCCGTGCGCGCTTACCCGAGTACCGGCCACCTGCACCAAATCCGCGCGACCCTCCACTCCCT
This sequence comes from Kiritimatiellota bacterium, assembly GCA_009778475.1. Lineage (GTDB taxonomy): Bacteria > Verrucomicrobiota > Kiritimatiellia > RFP12 > UBA1067 > WRJS01. The sequence continues at coordinate 30,887 of WRJS01000018.1, forward strand.
CGGCCACCCCGTCATGGGCGACAAGCTCTACGGCAAGGACGAGACCCTCTTCCTGCGTTTTATCAGCGGCACGTTGACGGAGGCGGACCGTATCGCGCTCCGCCTCGCGCGCCAAGCCCTCCACGCCGAATCCCTGCGCCTGCTCCACCCCGTCACCAACACCCCCCTCACCCTCTCCGCCCCCCTGCCGGAGGATATGCGCGCCTTATTTGGGCAAGCGTAAGGAGGGCAGGACACGAGTGTCCTGTAAAATATATAGTGCTTATCAATAACATTGATACAGTTGAGCGTCTCAATGGCAAGCGTCGTAGAGACGGATGATTATCCGTCTCCACAGGGCAATGACACGGGGAGACGGATAATCATCCGTCTCTACCATTAAACCTGTCGTGATATGGAGGGCGAGACAGGGGTCCCCATTGGCGCGGCGTGCGGCCAATGGGGATGGAGGGCGAGCGTCCCCGCGAGCCGCAAACGTAACGGTTTCAGGGCAGGTCCGAAACGATGTTGCAGAAGGCGGCGATGGGGCAGCCGGCGCAGCGGGGGTTGCGGGGGGCGCAGCGGGTCTGGCCGAAGGAGACGAGGTAGGAGTTCCAGGTCTTCCAGTAACGCACGGGCAGTGTCCCGCGCAATGCCATCTCGGTCTCGTAGGGGGTCTTGGTGCAGACGAGCCCGAGGCGGTTGGTGATGCGGTGGACGTGGACGTCCACGCAGATGGCGGGCTTGTCAAACCCGAGGGCGACGACGAGGTTCGCGGTCTTGCGCCCGACGCCGGGGAGCTCGCAGAGCCCTTCGATGGTCTGCGGCAAGACGCCGCCGAATTTCTCATCCAGCACGCCCGGTAGCGCCTTCAGGTGGCGGGCTTTCTCGCGGTAGAAGCCGACGGGGTAGATGAGGCGTTCCAGCTCCTCCAGCGGTATCCCCCGCAAGCCGTCCGGCGTGGTGACCTTCTCGAACAGCCGCCCGCAGGCGGCGGCGGTGCAGGCGTCTTTCGTGCGCGCGCTGAGGATGGTCCCGAGCAGGATGCGGAAGGGGTCTTGCGTCTGGGCGGCGACCAGCTCCATGATGGGCGCGCGGACGCTGTGGAAAGCCTTTTTCAGGTGGCGGTTGACGGCGGGGATGTCGGAGGGGAGCATGGGAGGAGTTAATAGTTAATAATGCATAATTAACAGTTGGGGTGCGGGTTGGGAGGTCATTGCAATTATTAATTATTAACTGTTAATTATTAATTCAAAAAAAGACCACGGCATTCGCCGTGGTCTTTTTTTGTTCACTTCCGTCCTCGGATGTGTCCGTGTTTGAGGAAGCCGTCGTAGTTGCGCATGAGGAGGTGGGACTCCATCTGGCGCAGGGTGTCGAGGGCGACGCCGACGATAATCAGCAGGCTGGTGCCGCCGAAGAACGACGCCATCACCCAGGGGACCTGGAACAGCCCGAACAGGAGCTGGGGCAACAGCGCGATGATCATCAGCCCCGTGCCGCCGATCAGCGTGACGCGCGTCATGAGCGCGTCCAGGTACTCGGCGGTCGCGCGGCCCGGGCGGATGCCCGGCACGTATGAGCCGTCGCGCTTCAGGTTCTCCGATATCTGCATGGCGTTGAACTGCGTCGCGACCCAGAAGAACGAGAAGAACATGATGAGCACCGCGTACAGGGTCAGGTGCAGCGGGCTGCTCATCTGCTTCATTTGGACGCCCAGCTTTTGCAGCCAGGACAGCCACGTGATGTCGGTCGGGATCCTCGCCAGCGCCCCGCCGGGGAACGAGATCAGCGGGCCGGCGAAGATGATCGGCATGACGCCCGTGTAGTTCACGCGCAGGGGCATGTAGGACTGCTGCATGCCGCCGCCGAAGGCGCTCCCGCCGCCGACGGAGCGGCGCGTGGAGTGTATCGGGACTTTGCGGATGCCTTGGACCAGCATGACCGTGCCCATGGTCACCAGGAAGCCGAAGGCGAGCAGGATCGCCAGCTCGATCGGGCTGCGCTCTGCCGGGATGCCATTCAGGCCGAAGTAACGTTCCCACGCCGAGAAAATCGCGGCGGGCAGGCGGGAGGTGATGTTGAACATGATGATGAGCGACGTGCCGTTCCCGAGCCCGCGCTGGGTGATCTGGTCCGCCAGCCACATGATGAGCAGCGAGGCCGAGGTGACGCAGATGACCGTCATCATCAGGAACAGCAGCCCCGGGCGCGTCACGACCTGTGCGTTCAGGCCGAGCGACTCCGGGCTGTTCTGCAGCACGCCCGCAAGCGCGCCCGACTGGAACACGCAGATGGCGATGGTCAGGTAGCGCGTGTACTGGGCAACCTTGGCGCGGCCCGCCTCCCCCTCGCGGTTGAGGCGGCCGAGTGACGGCACCACGCCCGAGAGCAGCTGCATGATGATGGAGGCGCTGATGTACGGCCAGATGCTCAGCGTGCCGATGGCGCAGTTGCTCAACGCGCCGCCACTGAACACATTGAACCAGTCCATCAGGCCGCCGCCCACACCATCCGCGCGCGCGGCCTCCATGGCAGCCCGCACCGCCAGGAAGTCAACGCCGGGCATCGGGACCATGGAGATCAGACGGCAGGCGAGGACGATGCCGAGTGTGAACAGGATGCGCTTCTTGAGCTCGGGGACCCTGAATGTATTGGCAAAGGTGGATAGCATGGGCACTCCCCTCACACAACCTCAACGGTCCCGCCCAGGGCCTCGATCTTGGCCTTGGCGGACGCGCTGACGCCGTTTACTTTGAGGGTCAGCCTCTTGGTCAGGTCGCCCTGCCCCAGAATCTTGACGCCGTCAAACTTGTTGGAAAACATGCGGGCCTCGCGCAGAACGTCGAGGGTGATCTCCGCGCCATCGTCGAAACGCTCGAGGGCGCACACGTTGATGGGGCAGTACACCAGGCGGTTGGGGTTCTTGAACCCGCGCTTGGGCAGGCGGCGGATGAGCGGCATCTGGCCGCCCTCGAAGCCGATCTTGTACTTGTGGCCTTTGCGGGCGTACTGGCCCTTGTGGCCTTTGCCGGAGGTCTTGCCCATGCCGGACGCGCGGCCGCGGCCGACGCGCTTGCGGGTCTTGCGGGCACCGGCGGTGTTCTTCAAACTAGATAAGTCCATTGCTTACTCCTCTCAAAATCGAAAGCTGGCGGGCTGGCCCGCCCCGCGCCGCACGGCGCGGGGGGGGCGCCCTGCCGTTCAGGTACGTGCGGCGGCGATCTCCTCGGCCGAGCGCAGCTGGTTCAGCGCGTCAACCGTGGCCTTCACCACATTCAGGCGGTTCTTGCTGCCGAGGGACTTGCCCACGGCGTCGCGGACGCCCGCGGCCTCGAGGACCGGGCGCATGCCGCCGCCGACAATCAGGCCCGTGCCGTCAGGCGCAGGCTTGAGCAGCACGCGGCCGCCGTCGCAGGTGCCCTCCACCGCATGGGGGATCGTCTTGCCGGCGAGCTTGACGCGCACCATGTCTTTCCTTGCGGCCTCGCCGCCCTTGCGGATGGCGTCGCTGACCTCGTTGGCCTTGCCGAAGCCGAAGCCGACGCGGCCGTCGTGGTCGCCGACGACGACGACGGCGCTGAAGCTGAAGCGCCGGCCGCCCTTGACGACCTTGGCGCAACGGTTGACGAATACGACGCGCTCGTCGAAGTCGCTTTGCGCCTCACGGGAGAACTCTCTGTCACTCACTTGGTTTCCTCCGCCACGTTCTTGTCGGTCTTCGTGCTGATCCTCAGCCCGGACGCGACCGCAGACTCCACGATCTGCTTGACGCGGCCATGGTACTTGTTGCCGCCGCGGTCCACGACCACCAGCGAGATGCCCTTGTCCTTCGCCACGCTGGCGGCCTGCTCGCCGACCAGCTTGGCGGTCTCGACGTTGCACGCCTTGCCCGCGTTGACGGTGGAGGTCGCGGCGAGCGTGTGCATGGCGTCGTCATCGATGAACTGCACGTACATGTGCTTGTTCGAGATGCAGATGGCCATGCGCGGCCGTGCGGCCGTGCCTTTGATGCGCTGGCGCAGGCGCCGGTGGCGGAGCGCGCGCTGTTCTTTACGGTTAAAACTACTCATGTCATCAACTCCGTTCAGGCCTTACGCGACGGTCTTGCCCTGCTTGCGGCGGATCTGCTCGCCGACGTACTTGATACCCTTGCCCTTGTAGGGCTCGGCCGGATAGTAGCTGCGGATGCGCGCGGCCGCCTGGCCGACGAGCTCCTTGCTGATGCCCTCGACGGTGATGTTCACGCCGGGGTTGTCGAGCGTGACCTTCAGGCCGTCGGGGATGGGGTACAGCTTCGGGCCGGCGAAGCCGAGCGAGAGGCTCAGCACCTGCCCCTGGAGCACGGCCTTGAAGCCGGTGCCCTCGATGTTCAGCTGCTTCTTGTAGCCCGCCGTCACGCCCACGATCATGTTGTTGACCAGCGTGCGGGTCAGGCCGTGGCAGCCCTTGAGCAGGCGCTCGTCCTTCTTCAGCAGGGGCGCGCCGTCCGGGCGCTTCTCCGCGCGGGTCACGACGGCCTTGCCGCCCTCGACCGTCACGGTGATGCCCTTGACGAAGGTGCGGCTGAGCTCGCCCAGCTTGCCCTTGACGGTGACGGTGTTGCCCCCCGCCACGTCCACCGTGACGCCGGCGGGTATATCAATCGGTTGTTTGCCAATTCTCGACATTGCGTAGCCCCCTCACCAGATGGTGCAGATCAGTTCGCCGCCCAGCTTGCGCAGGCGGGCCTCCTTGCCGCTGACCACGCCACCAGAGGTGCTCAGGATCGCGGTGCCCATGCCGCCCAGCACAACCGGGATGTCCTGCACGCCGCAGAACTTCCGGAGGCCCGGCTTGCTCTCGCGGCGCAGGCCGCGGATGGCCGGCTCGGCGTCGTCGTTATACTTCAGGTCGATGCTCAGCACGCGCGGCACGTCGCCCGAAAGCGTGAAGGCCACGATGTAGCCTTCGGCCTTCATGACGCGCGCGATCTCGCCCTTGATCCGCGAGCCGGGCATCTCCACGGTGGGGTGGCCGGCCTTGATCGCGTTACGGATGCGCAGGAGCATATCAGCAATTGGATCGGTCATCATAATCGTAATCTCCTTACCAGCTTGCCTTGGTCACGCCGGGGATCATCCCGGACACCGCCAGCTCACGGAAACAGATGCGGCAGAGCTGGAACTTGCGGATGTACGCGCGCGGCCGCCCGCAACGGGAGCAGCGGTAGTATTTGCGCGACGAGAACTTCGGCGTGCGCTTGGCCTTTTCCATCAGACAGGTTTTTGCCATTTCTCAAATCCTCCTTATTTGCCGGCGAACGGCATCCCGAGCGCGACCAGCAGCTCGCGGGCTTCGGCGTTGTTGCGGGCGGTGGAGACGAACGTGATGTCCATCCCCCAGTCCGACCCGCCCCCCGTGTCCAACATCTCGGGGAAAATCGTGTGCTCCTTCAGGCCCAGCGTGTAGTTGCCCCCGCCGTCGAAACCGCGGTTCGGGACCCCGCGGAAGTCGCGGATACGCGGCAGCGCGCTGTTCACCAGCCGCTCCACGAAATCGTACATCCGCGCCCCGCGCAGCGTCACCTTCGCGCCGATGATCATGCCCTCGCGCAGCTTGAAGTTGGAGATGCTCTTGCGGGCCTTGCACAGCATCGGCTTCTGCCCGGAGAGCTTCGCCAGGTCGTCCACGATGTTCTTCTGCGCGTCCTTCTCCACGATGCCGAAGGCCGAGTTGATGACGACCTTCTCCAGCTTCGGGACCATCATCTTGTTCTTCAGCCCGAGCTTCTCCTGAAGCTGCGGCGCCAGTTCCTTGGTGTACTTCTCTTTCAGATTTGCCATCGCCTACCCCCTTACCCGAGTACCTTGCCCGTCGCCTTAGACTTGCGCACCCACTGGTCGCCCTCGCGGACGCGGCTGATGCGCACGCCCTTCTTCGCCTCCGGGTCGTACGGCATGATGTTCGACAGCTGTATCGGCGCCTCGCGCTCGATGAAGCCCCCGTTGGGGTGGGCCTCGGAGCGGCGGACCGCCTTCTTGATGATGTTCACGCCATGGACGATCGCCTTGCCCTTCTTGGGCAGCACGCGAAGGACCTTGCCCGTCACCCCGGCGGACTCGCCCTTGGTGACGATCACCGTATCGTTCTTCTTGATTCTCGCAATACTCATGTTCTTCCTAACCCGTAACCGTTTTGACGCCTCCGTGGCGTCATCAGCGCTACGGCGCTCGCCGGCTCAGACAACCTCTGGTGCCAGCGAGATGATTTTCATGTAGTTCTTGTCGCGCAGCTCGCGGGCGACAGGCCCGAAGATGCGTGAACCGACGGGGTTCATCTTGTTGTCAACAATCACGCACGCGCTCTGGTCGAAGCGCACGAACGATCCGTCCGGCCGGCGGATGGGGTAGCCCGTGCGCACGATGACCGCGGTGGCCACCTGCCCCTTCTTCACCGCGCCGCCCGGCGCGGCCTCCTTGATCGCCACGCGGATCACGTCCCCGACGTAGGCGTACTGCTTGCGCTGCCCCAGGACGCGGAAGCACATGGCGACCTTCGCGCCCGTGTTGTCGGCCACGACCAGCTCAGTCTGTTCCTGGACCATATCAGTTCTCCTCCGTATTCACGATGCGCCAGCGCTTGGTCGCGCTCAGCGGGCGGGTCTCCATGATGGTCACCTCGTCGCCGACCTTGGCGGTGTCCGCCTCGTCGTGCGCGTGGTACTTCTTGAACACGCGGACGGTCTTGCCGTACACCGGGTGCTGCTCGCGGCTCTCGCCGCGCACGATGACGGACTTGATGCCGCTCTTGCTCACCACAACGCCCTTGCGGACCTTGCGGCTGTTGCGCTTAACCTCTGGTGTCTCGGACATTACTTCGCCCCCCGCTGCTGCTGGTTCTGCACGGTCTTCATGCGCGCGATCTCGCGGCGCATCCCGCGCATCCGAACCGGTTTCTCGACGACGACGCCGGACTTGTGCCGCAGGCGCATGTCGGCGAGCTCCTTCGCCTTCTCGCGGATGCGCTGGCTCAGCTCCTCCGCCCCTAGTTCCCGTAGTTCACTTGCTTTCATCGTTCCGTTACGCTCCCACTCCCTGGCGTGTGACGAGGATCGTGCGCAGCCCCAGCTTCGTGTCTGCCAGGCGCAGGCACTCGCGGGCCACCGAATCCGGCACGCCGCCGATCTCGAACAGAATCTTGCCCGGCAGGATCACGGCGACCCACAGCTCGGGGTTGCCCTTCCCGCCGCCCATGCGGACCTCGATGGGCTTGCGCGTGATGGGCTTGTCCGGGAAGATCCGGATCCACAGCTTGCCCTTGCGCTTCATCTCGCGGTTGATGACCACGCGGCAGGCCTCGATCTGCGTGTTCGTGAGGAAGCCGCGCTCCAGCGCCTTCAGCCCGAACTCGCCGTAGGCCAGCTCCGCCCCCGAGGTGGCGTACCCCGCGCGGTTCCCTTTCGATTGCTTGCGGTGCTTCACCCGCTTAGGCATGAGCGGCATCTCTTCTCCTCCTCTGCTGTCCGCCGGAACGCACCGGCTGGAAGTCCTCGCGCTTGCAGATCCACACCTTCACGCCGATGATCCCGGCCGTGGTGTTCGCCTCCGCAAACCCGTACTCGATGTTCGCCCGCAGCGTGTGCAGCGGCACCTTCCCCTGCTTGCTCCACTCCACGCGCGAGATCTCCGCGCCGTTGATGCGGCCGCTGCAGCGGATCTTGATGCCGTCCACGCCCATGTCCATGGCCACCTTCTCGGCGCGCTTCATGGCGCGCTTGACCGCCGCGCGGCGCTCGAGCTGCTGCGCGATGCCCTCCGCCACCAGCTGCGCGTTCGCGTCCGGATCGCGCACCTCGTGGATCTCGAGGTAAATCTCCTTGCCGGTCTTCTTCGCCAGGTCCTGCCGGATCTTGTCCACGTCCTGCCCCTTGCGGCCGATGACCACGCCCGGGCGGGCCGAGTACAGGTTCACGCGCACGCGGTTCGCGTAGCGCTCGATCAGGATCTTGGTGATGGCCGCGCCCTCCAGGCGCTTCCTCACCACCTCACGTATCATCTGGTCCTCCGCCAGCAGCTCGCCGAACTGCTTCTTGTTGGCGAACCAGCGGCTGCGCCACTGCTTGTCCACCGCGATGCGGAAACCGATTGGGTTTACTTTCTGTCCCAAAGCCTTACTCCTCTCAAAACCGTTTACTGTTCCTCGCCGGCCAGCACGACCTTGCAATGGCACGACCTCTTGGCGATCGGGCTCGCGCTCCCGCGCGCCCGCGGCCAGAACCGGCGCATCCGCGCCCCCTCGTCGAACACGCACAGGGCCACCTGCAGCGAGTCCACGTCCAGGTTCGCGTTGTTCCTCGCGTTCGCGATGGCAGACCTGATGGTCTTGCTCAGCACCAGCGCGGCCTTGCGAGGACTGAATTCGACAATCCGCAGCGCCTCCGCCACCGGCTTGCCCTGGCACTCACGCGCCAACGGCCGGCCCTTCTGGGCGGACATCCTGACGTTACGGGTTATGGCTGTCACTTCTTTCATTTCTCCCTCTCACGCCCCCTTATTTCGAGACGGCCTTGTCCGTGGTCGTCCCGTGCTGGCGGAACGTGCGCGTCGGCGCGAACTCGCCCAGCCGGTGCCCCACCATGTTTTCCGTGATGAAGATGGGCACATGCTGCTTGCCGTTATGGATGGCGAACGTGTGCCCGACGAAATCCGGGAGGATCATCGAGCGGCGCGACCAGGTCTTGATCGGCTGCTTCCTGCCGGACGCATTCATTTTCTCGACCTTGTCGAGCAGGCTCTGCTCGACGTAAGGGCCTTTCTTAATCGACCTCGATCCCATGCCCTACTTCCTCCTCTTAAGGATAAACTTGCTGCTCGTCTTGCGCGGGTTGCGCGTCTTGCCGCCCTTCGCGAGCTGGCCCCACGGCGAGCGCGGCTGCCCGCCGCCGGACGTGCGGCCCTCGCCGCCGCCCATCGGGTGGTCCACCGGGTTCATGGCCACGCCGCGCACGGTCGGGCGGATGCCCAGCCAGCGCTTGCGCCCCGCCTTGCCCAGCTTCACGCCGCTGTGCTCCGCGTTGCCCACCTGCCCCACAGTCGCCATGCAGGCCGCCAGCACGAGGCGCACCTCGCCCGACGGCAGGCGCAGCGTGACGTGCTTGCCCTCGCGCGCCATGATCTGGCAGCTGTTGCCCGCCGAGCGCGCGATCTTGCCCCCGCGCCCGGGCTCGAGCTCGATGTTGTGCACGAACAGCCCCAGCGGGATCAGCGACAGCGGCAGCGCGTTGCCCACGCTCGGCTCCGCCTCCGGCCCGGCCATCACCGCGTCGTCCACCTTCAGCCCCTGCGGCGCGAGGATGTAGCGCTTCTCCCCGTCCACGTACTTCAGCAGCGCCAGGTTCGCCGAGCGGTTCGGGTCGTAGGCGATCGCCTCCACCCGCGCCGGGATGCCAATCTTGTTGCGCTTGAAGTCCACGATGCGGTAGCGCCGCTTCACGCCGCCGCCGCGGTGGCGCACCGTGATGCGCCCCTTGTTGTTGCGCCCGGCCTTGTTGCGCTTGGCCTCCGTGAGCCGGCGCAGGGGCTTCTTCTCGGTAATCTCGTCGAACGTCAGCGCCACGCGGTGCCGCAGCGTCTCCGTCGTCGGTTTGAACTTTTTCAGACCCATAGTATCCTCTCCCGCCTCAGATCATCTCGATGCGCTCGCCCGGCCGAACCGTCACGATGGCGCGCTTCCACTTGCGGCCCGGCACCGTGCGGCGGTTCTTGAGCGTGCGCGACGCTTCCTTGTGGTTTTGCGTGTTCACCGCCAGCACGTGCACGCCGAACTGCGCCTCCACCGCCTGCCGGATCTCGATCTTGTTCGCCTCGGGGGCGACCTCGAGCATGTACTTGTTCTCGCAGGCGAGCTTCGTGCCCTTCTCGGTGATCATCAACCTGCGGATAACCCCTTCGTGCTTCATGCGCCCTCCTCTCCCGTTTCCGTTTTGCGCGCCTTCATCCGCGCCGTCAGCGCCTCGAACCCGGCCCTCGACGCCACGATCGTGCGGAACAGCAGCAGCCCGTACACGTCCACCTCCGCCGCGCGCACGACCGCCGCGTTCGGCAGGTTGCGCCCGGAGAGCATCACGTTCTCCTCGTGCTGGTCAACCACGACCAGCGCCGAGCGCGCCACGCCCACCTTCTTCAGCAGCGCGGTCATCAGCTTCGTCTTGGGCTCGGCGAAGTCGAACTTCTCCACGACCACCACGTCGCCCGCCGCGATGCGCTCGCTCAGCGCCCGCGTGTACGCCAGCTGCGCCACCTTGCGGTTCACCTTCACCGAGTAATCCCTCGGCTTGGGCCCGTGCGCCACGCCGCCGCCGCGCCACACCGGGTTCTGGCGCAGGCCCACGCGGGCGCGCCCCGACCCCTTCTGCTTCCACGGCTTCTTGTTGCTGCCGGCCACCTCGCCCTTGGTGAGCGTGGACGCCGACCCGGCCCGCTGGCCGTTCTGGATCGCCACCACCACGTCCTTGACCGCCTGCTCGCCCTTGTCGAGGACGAGGCGCGAATCCTCGAACGCCATCTCCCCCGCGGCGTCACCGGCCGGATTGAAAACCTTAATCGTACTCATGGCTCAGTCCCTTATTTCCTCAGCGCCTTGCGGATGAAGACGATGCCCTGCTTGGCCCCGGGGATGGACCCCTCGACCAAGATCAGGTTGTCCTCGCCGCGCACCTGAATCACGCGCAGGTTGCGCACCTTGCGGTTCACCGCGCCCATGTGGCCCGGCATTTTCTTGCCCTTCTCGACCCAGCCCGGCAGGTCGCGCGCGCCGATCGAGCCCACGCGGCGCTTCGAGTGGCCGCCGTGCGTCATCGGGCCGCCGCCCATCCGGTAGCGGCGCACCACGCCCGCGAACCCGCGGCCCTTCGTGATGCCCGACACGTCAACGTACTTCACGCCGTCGAAGATGCTCACGGTGACGGTCTCGCCCGCCGCGACCTGCTCGCCCTCGTCCAAGTCGAACTCCTTGAGGATGCGCTGGGGCTTCACGCCCGCCTTCTCGCAGTGCTTGACCTCGGCCTTGCTCATGCGCTGGGGCTTCTGCTCCGCGAACCCGAGCTGCGCCGCGCGGTAGCCGTCCGTCGCGTCCGTCTTCACCTGCACGACCGGGCAAGGCCCGGCCTCGATCACCGTCACCGAGATGCGGCGCCCCTCGTCGTCATAGACCTGCGTCATGCCGATCTTCCTGCCAATGATGCCATTCATGGTGCCACCCTCCTTACACTCGAATTGTGATGTCCACGCCGGCCGGCAGGTTCAGTTTCTTCAGCTCATCGACGGTCTTGGCCGTCGGCCCGACAATGTCCAGCAGCCGTTTGTGCGTGCGCATCTCAAACTGGTCCATGGACTTCTTATCCACATGGGGGCTGCGGTTGACCGTGAAGCGCTCGATCCTCGTCGGAAGCGGGATCGGCCCCACGACTTGCGCGCCGGTGCCGCGGGCGGTATCGATGATATCGCCCACCGCCTGGTCCAGCACCCTGTGGTCGTACGCCTGTAAACGTATGCGTATGCGTTGACTCTGCATTTCTAACGTTACCTACTTACCTGTTCAACAGTTGTTCTCTCTCTGCCCTCGGCACGACCGCGAACTCGCCAGGTTCCATCGTATAGCTGGCGCGGCCGCGCGAGAGCGACCGTATCGCGGTTGAGTACCCGAACAGTTCTGCCAGCGGCACCTGCGCGCGGACGATCTGCGTGTCGCCACGCGTCGTCATCTCGCGCACCGAGCCCCGGCGGCCGTTTATGTCCCCCATGATGTCGCCGACATGGTCGGCGGGCGTCACGATGTCGAGGGACATGATAGGCTCCAGCAATTCCGGGCCCGCGGCCAAGGCCGCCTCCCGGAACCCCATAACGGCCGCGGTCCGAAGCGCCACGTCTGTCGCCGTCTCCTCATCCAGTGTCACGACCTCGCTCACCCGCGCCAGCACGTCCGTCATCGGGTATCGTGCCAGGACGCCGGTCAGGATGCCGTCCGTCAATCCCTGCTCCATGCAATCGGCCAGCTTCTCGTTCGCCACGGCGCGGCGCGCCTTCGCGGAAACCTCCGCCCGGTGCCCGCCGCCGCGCGCCAGCGGCTCCACCTCCACCGCCACCTGCGCGTAATGCCGCTTCCCGCCCAGCTCGCGGTCGAACGTGTAAACGCTCCGCCCGGGCCCCGTCACGGTCTCGTAATACGACACCATCGGCCGGCCCGTGCTGGCCTCGCACTTGAACTCGCGGCGCAGGCGGTCCACCAGTATCTCCAGGTGAAGCTCGCCCATGCCGCTCAAAATCGTCTGCCCCGTCTCCGGGTCCACCCGCACCTGGCACGTCGGGTCCTCCGCCGCCAGCCCCGCCATCGCCTCCGCCAGCTTATCCTTCTGCGCGCTCGACTTCGGCTCGATGGCCATGAACATCACGGGGTCCGGCACGGTGATGCGCTCGAGATAGACCGGCTGGTTCTCCGCGCACAGCGTGTCACCCGTCGTCGCCTCCTTCAGCCCCACGATCGCCCCGATGTCACCCGCCGCCAGCGACTCCACCTCCGCCTGCTCATCCGCGAACAGCTTCACCAGCTTCATCACCCGCTCGCGCTTCCGGCTCCTCGGGTTATAGACGTTCGCGCCCTTCTTCAGCGCCCCCGCATAGACCCGCACGAAAAACAGCCGCCCCACATACGGGTCCGTCGCCACCTTGAACACCAGCGCCGTCAGCGCCGCGCCCTCGGACTGCTCCCGCGCGACCGCCTCGCCCGACCTCACGTCCGTCGCCACCACCGCCGGGCGGTCCAGCGGCGACGGCAGATACCACGCCACCGCGTCCAGCAGCTGCTGCACGCCCTTGTTCCTCAGCGACGACCCGCACAGCACCGGCACCAGCCGCCCCGCGACGACCGCCCTGCGGATGGCCTCGCGCAACACCCCCGCCGGAAGCTCGGGGTCCGCGAAATACTGCTCCACCACCGCCTCGTCAACCTCCGCCACCCGCTCGCACAGCTCCGCCCGCGCCAAGGCCGCCTCATCGCGCATCGCCTCCGGGATTTCCCCCGCGCGCACCTCGCGGCCCTCCGAGCCCTCGTCATACGAATAGGCCGTCATCTCGATCAAATCAATCACGCCCCCGAACGACTCCGCCTGCCCCACCGGCAGCTGGATGCAGGCCGCGTTCGCCTTCAGCCGCGCGCGGATCTCCCCCACGCACCGGTGGAAGTCCGCGCCCATGCGGTCCATCTTGTTCACGAACGCGATGCGCGGCACGTTGTACCGGTCCGCCTGCCGCCACACCGTCTCCGACTGCGGCTGGACCCCCCCCACGGCGCAGAAAACGCCCACCGCACCGTCCAAGACGCGCAATGAGCGTTCCACCTCAATGGTAAAGTCAACATGTCCGGGCGTGTCGATCAGGTTGATCTGAACATCCCGCCAGACGCAGGAGATCGCCGCGCTCGTGATCGTGATGCCGCGCTCGCGCTCCTGAATCATCCAGTCCGTGACAGTGTTGCCCTCGTCCACATTACCGAGACGGTGCGTGCGCCCTGCGTAAAAGAGAATGCGCTCGGTCGTCGTCGTCTTCCCCGCATCAATGTGCGCGACGATACCGATGTTACGCGAATCCCTCAATGTCCAAACTTCCTGCAAGACGCTCACCATTCACTTCGACAGCTTTTTCACAGATCAACGGATTTTCTGGCACTCGCCAGCTTATCCACACACGGTTCCCACCGCGCTCCATTGAACCATTCCTTCCCCTTTTCAGAAGAAGAGCGATTAAGATACCAAACCCACCCCCCGCCCTGCAAGCCTAAAAATGAATTTTTTTTCTTTTCTTTTCAGACCACGCCTAACGGGGCGGTCGATATGGGCAATGCGGGTGAGCTAACCCTCGGCGATAACCCTGTGTCCCCTTTATCCATAAAGCCCATATCGCCCCCCCCCCCCCCCCAAAAAACCTCTCCCCCCCCCCCCCCCCCACACCCCTTAAAACACCCTCCAAAAAAAAAGAAAAGAACGAAACAAACACCCCCCACCACCCCCCCCCC
>WRJS01000019.1 GCA_009778475.1 Kiritimatiellota bacterium
AAAAGTTTCTGTGTCTTTTATTTCGCGTGTAATGTTGCCGGCACGCGCCGCTGGGTCAAAAGACGGTTTAGCCGGAGGCGGGGGAGGAGAGCCACAGGATGGGATGTCCCATTAAGTATGTCCACCGTAATAAACCTAAACCGCTATGCGTCGCCCCAGAAAACGGGCCGCGTGGTTTTAGCCTGTATGCCCGTGGTCTCTGCTGAGAACGGCCTTGCATTGTTCCGCGGTGACGCCGCAGAGCTTGATGCGCTTTAGGCGTCCGGTGTCGCCGGAGAGGATTTCGACGGCGCGTTTGGGCAGGTCGAACTGGCGGGCGAAGAAGTGCACGAGCTCGGCGTTGGCCTTGCCGTCCACGGGGGGCGCTTGGATGCGCACGCGCACCCACTCCGCGTCAATGCCGGAGACCTCCGTGCGGTTCGCGCGCGGACACGCTTTGACGGTCAGGACACAGCCGCCGGGCACTGGTGTAATCCAACTCATAGGGGGCATGGCGTCAGGATGCGAGCATCAGGTTCTGCAGGAGCGTTAGGAGCTGGCTGCTGATGATGTTGACGACAATCATAAACAACACGGGCGTGAAATCCATCCCGCCCGCGGCCGCAGAGCCGCGCGAGAAGCGCCCCAGCAGCACGTCCACGCTCTCGCGGCAGATGAGGGCGGGGAGCTGCAGCCCGAACAGCATCGCGGCCAGCCCGCCGAAGAGGAAGAAAACCAGCGTGTACATCAGCGTCTGAAGCCCGCTGGCGAACGACATCAGGGCAAGCAAGAGGATTCGCACTTGCGCCATGAGGGAGCCGTCAACAAACAGGTTGGACGGGATGTTCTTCCCTTCCTGCTCGAGGTCGAAAAACGGTACGGCGCCTGTGCGTGTCACCGCGAACACGAGCGCGGCGTGAAGCGCGAGCAGGACGATCGGCTGGAGGAACGTGGGGAGGCGCGAGAAGGGCGACATGAAAAATGTGAGCGCCTCTTGCGCGCGGGTCATGCGGTTCGGGGGCGCGATGAGGCGCGTGAAGAAGTAGAGCGTCCACACCTCGATGAGGAACTGCGCGGAATACAGTGCGCTGTAAAAGAATTGCGCCCTCCACGCGAGCGTCTCCGTGGTCGGCGCGAACTGCACCAGCCCGAACGTCATGCACCACGCCGTGCCGAACTGCGCGAAGAACATGACTTGGAACGCCCAGAAGAAGAGCAGCGCCAGCAGGGCGGTCAGGCGGTCGGGAAGCCTCAGCGCGGGGCGCAGGAAATCAAGGGTGACGGCGACGAGGCGCGTCGTCCCCGACAGGAACGGGTTGAAGGTGAACGCCTGATCGGGCTTGACCCAAAGGCGCGCCCAGAACAACAGCAGGAACAGATGTGCGGTAAGCTGGAGGTACGTCATATCATCAGTTTCACGGTCGCGACCGCGACGCCTATCCCGAGGAGCATCCCGGCGAAGACCTCTTTGCGCGTGTGCCCGAGCAGCTCCTTCAGGTGCGTCTGGCTCAGGCGATGCTCCTTAAACAATTCCTGTATCATCTGGTTCATCACGTTCGCCTGATGCCCGGCGGCGCGGCGCACGCTCGCGGCATCGAACATCGTGATGGCCGCGAACGCCGCCGCCAGCATGGTGATGGGCGATTGGAAACCCTCCGTGAGGCCAAGCGACGTGACGAGCGCGCAGACGAGCGCCGAGTGCGCGCTCGGCATCCCCCCCGTGCTGAGGAGGTAGCGGAAGTCAACCCGCCTCGTCCGGACAAGCCCGGTCATCATCTTGATCGCCTGGGCGATCATCCATCCGGCAAATGCGGCGATGAACCACGGCGTACAAAACAACACCAGCGGATTCGTGCTTATGTTCATACTCAAAGCGGCAAGCCTCCCTGTCCTTTCAAAAAAAATGAAGCATATAGTATGGCACGTTTCGGCATGGGAGCGCAACACCGTATTTTTAAAAAAGGGCTCACGCGTTGCGTCATCATTCATGACGTCGAAAAACGGGGAGGTGGATATGCCAAAGGAAGAGAGAAGGGGGTATATCAGGGTGGTGCGGCGCATCTTGCCCCAGCATTTCTATTTCGTATGAATCCCGCCCCGGTTTCCTCGCGGCCAATGGGGCAGGAAGCGGCAATGTGTCTGATGGCTCGCGGGGACGCTCGCCCTCCAATGTGTCTGGCGGCTCGCGGGGACGCTCGCCCTCCATGTGTCTAACGGCTCGCGGGGACGCTCGCCCTCCATCGTGAAACCTGCATTTTACAGGACACTAGCGTTCCTTCCCCCAAAGCCTTACGCCTTGCCGCGTTACTGCGTGAACTTGCCGGGCCAGAAGATGTCGGCGGTCATGCGGCCGGTGTTGGAGCAGGCCGGGCCGAGCGCGTCGCTGGCCAGGCACATGGTCAGGGCGACCAGCAGCACGGCGGCGATGGCCCCGAAGACGATCGCGGTGACGGTGAACCCTTTGCCTTGCTCGACCACGGGCCCCATGGGGATCGGCATCATCTGGACGCCGTCCATGGACGTGTCTTCTTCTGCGGCGGGCGCGTCGGCCCCGGGGCGCTTGATCTTCAGCGTCTTCTTCTGGGTGACGGTGGAGTCGAGGCCGGCGTCTGCGGGCAGGACGGAGTCCGGGATGCGCGAGGTCTGGCGGATCGGCGCGGTGCCGGACTTGGGCGTCGGCGGCGCGACGGGCGAGAGCGGGGCCGAGAGGTCCGACGGGCGCTTCAGGCGGATGGTCTTGGGCGCGGCGGCCTCGGCGGGCTTAATCGGCACGGAGGTCGAGACGCCGATCGCGGAGTCCAGCGAGATGCGGGAGGTCTTCGACTTCGAGGCCTGCACCTGCGCGGAGGTCGGCGCGGGGATTGCGGACGTGGCGCTCGGCGAGGCCGGCGGCGCGACGGGCGCGGGCGGCGTCACGGGCGCGGGGGCCGCGACGGGGGTCAGCACGACGGGGCTGAGCTTGACGGTGGCGCCGGGGTCCGCCGTGACCGGGGCGGCCTGTGGGGCCGCGGCCGGGTCGGTGGGCGCCGGGGTGACCGGTTTCAGGCGAACAGTGATCGGGCGTGGCGCGCCGGGCGCCGCAGGTGTTGCCTTGGGAGGGATGTTTCCTTGCTCTTGGTCTGACATGGTCTCTGTCTCCTTTACGGTGGGCGGTTAGACCGCCATCACTTCCGCTTCTTTGTTTTTCAACTCAGTGTCAATCTTCGCGACGTGCGCGTCCGTGGCCTTCTGGGTGTCCTCCAGCCCGCGGTCGCGCTCGTCTTCCGTAATCTTGGCGTCTTTCTGCAAGGCCTTGATGGCCTCGTTCGCGTCGCGCCGGACGTTGCGCACGGCCACGCGCGCCTCCTCGGCCTGGCGTTTGGCGACCTTGACGATCTCCTTGCGGCGCTCCTCGTTCAGCTCCGGGATGGGGACGCGCACGACGCGCCCGTCGTTCCGGGGTGTGACGCCGAGGTTCGCGGCCAGAATCGCCTTCTCGATTTCCGGCAGGGCCGTCGGGTCAAAGGGGGTGATCACAATCAGGCGCGGCTCGGGGGTCGAGATGTTCGCGAGGTCGCGCAGGCGCGTGGGCGTGCCGTAGTAGGACACCTGGACGCCGTCCACCAGCGCGGGCGAGGCCTTGCCCGTGCGCAGGCCCGCGAACTGGTCCTTCAGCAGTTTCAGCGTGTTGTCCATCTTCTCCGCCGTGTCCGTCATCACATCTTTCAAGGTCAGCATTCTCGTCTCCTGTTAAGCATTCATCCGTCAGGTCTGGCTGCGTCGCGTGCAGGTGCCGACCAGCGTGCCGATGGTATCGTCGCCGCGCACGATGCGCTCCAGAGCCCCTTCATCAAAAAAGTCAAACACCACAATCGGTATCCTGTTGTCCATGCACAGCGCGAACGCGGCCGAGTCCATCACCTTCAGGCGCTTGGTCAGCGCGTCCTCGTAGGACACGCTGTCGTAGCGCGTCGCGTCCGGGTCGAGGTTCGGGTCCGCCGTGTAGATGCCGTCCACCTTCGTGGCCTTCAGCAAGACCTCCGCGCCGACCTCGCTCGCGCGCAGGGCCGCGGCCGAGTCGGTGCTGAAATACGGGTTGCCCGTGCCGCCCGCGAAAATCAGCACGCGGCCCTTCTCCAGGTGCCGCAGCGCGCGGCGCTGGATGAACGGCTCCGCGACCTGGTGCATCGCCAGGGCCGTCTGGATGCGCGTCTCCAGCCCCAGCTGCTCCAGCGCGTTCTGCATCGCCAGCGCGTTGATGATGGTCGCGAGCATGCCCATGTAGTCGCCCGTGGTGCGGTTCACGCCCTTGGCCTCGCCCTTCAGGCCGCGGAAGATGTTCCCGCCGCCCAGCACGATGCCCACCTGCACGCCCATCTGCGCCACGCGCGCCACGCGCTGCGCCATGGAGGCCAAGGTGTCCGGGTCGATGCACTCGCCCGAGCCCTTGTTCCCCAGCACCTCCCCGCTGAGCTTCAGCAGGATGCGCTTATACTTCAAACTGTTCGATTCCGCTTCCAAAACGAAAACCTCTCACACGCCCGCGCGGGGCATCATGTCTTGTGGCGATAGATGATGCGACCCTTGGCCAAGTCGTAAGGAGAGATTTCCAGCGTCACCCTGTCGCCCGCCGCAATCTTGATGAAGAACTTGCGCATCTTCCCTGAGATGTGCGCAAGCACCTCGTGACCGTTCTCCAACTTGACCTTGTACATCGTCGCGGGCAGTACCTTCACGACCACCCCGATTACCTCAATCGCATCATCACTCGGCATAAACCTCCGTCCTGTTCCGTTAATTACACCAATCCACAGATTCCAAAAGTGTACCATCACCTTGCGCACTTTGCAAGCCCCCCGACGAAAACTTTGCAACTTTTTTTCGGCAGGATTCCCATTCCCCCGAAAGACTTTTCATCAATGCGCAATCCGGGTCGAGGTCACAGCCTGAAATGAACCGCGAAAAACACGAAAGGCGCGAAAATTCATGGGCGCTTTTTTATTGGGGGGTAAATCGTTTTTGCGTGTTTCGCGGTTGAAACGGTCTTGAATCTTGCGGTTTCAGGACAGGTCTAATAGACCCAGCGAATCTTTCGAAGCGTCGATTCCGATGTGTGCAGCGCCAGCCGCTTTTATATCCTTGTCCTTGTTTCGCTGTTGCAAAGAAAGCGGTATCCGCATCAGCCTTGGATTTCGGAGGCTACTTGCGTCGCGTAATCGTCCGTCATGCCGGCGGCGAAGTCCAGCACGCGGCTGAGCCACCACGCATAGCCCTCCGCGCTGTGCTCGCGCACGTAGTCCTCGCCCCACGCGAGCGTGCAGCAGCGCTGGCTCCGGTAGCCCAGCTTGTCGTAATCTTTGCACGCGCTTAGCGCTTTGGCGACATCTGTGTAAGTGTCCAGTATCCTGGCGATGATGCTGAACGCCCCGATTTCGGTTGCGACTTTCCGCCGGTGCCTGAAAATGTCGTTCTCGTATTTTTCCCTGATCCGGGCAAGGCCGTCTTTCATGGGCTTCGGGAAGCCGTCCTTCAGGGGATGCGCATAGGTTCCCCTCATAATCGAATCGTAATGCGTTTCAAAAACATCACTTGCCGCCTTGATGAGCCTGCCGATCGCGCGTGCGCGCATGACGGGGAGGCGATAAGGCGCGGCGGCATCGCCGATGATGTCGGCAAAAATCGACTGCACCTCCTCTTTCGGGAGGATCTTCATCCGCACGGCGTCCTCAAGGTCGGCGATGCGGTAGCAGATGTCATCCGCGGCCTCCGACAGGAATGAGAGCGGATGGCGGGCAATGGCGCCGCCCGGACGCTTCAGCCCCAAAACGCGGACCATCTCGTAGAAGATTTCCCGCTCCGTGGAAAAGACATTGGCCTTCCCCTTTCCCTTCGCGCATACGTCCGCGGGCGTCCACGGGTATTTGACCATCGTGCCGAGGGTCGCGTACGTCAGGTTGAAGAAAGACTGCTCCGTCGCGTCGCGCCGCGACAGCATCCTGAACGCCTGTGCGTTGCCGTCAAAGCAGCGCCAGTCCTGCTTGATGCCGCTTAAGCCTTTCGCGCGAAAGGCGGGCTCGTTTTCCGCCGCCCACTCGCGGATGGCGGCTTCGCCCGCGTGGCCGAACGGCGGGTTGCCGATGTCATGCGCCAGGCAGGCCGACTCGACAATGCAGATAAGGTCTTCGCAAGTCCGGCCGCTGGGCAACCCCTCGCGCTCAGAAATGATCGCGCACACGGCGACCCCCAGCGAACGCCCGACGCTGGCGACCTCCAGCGAATGCGTGAGGCGGGTGTGAATCTCGTCAATCTCTGCGAACGGGTGGACCTGCGTCTTCTTCGCGAGCCTGCGGAACGGCGCGGAGAAGATGATCCGCCCGTAGTCGCGCTCGAACGGCGTGCGGTTGTCCTGCGTGTTACGCTTCTTGCCGTAACGCTGGTCACTCAGCAGCTTCTTCCACTCCAATCTGAACGGGGGCTTTGTGCGCATGGCTCCTCATATCCTCCTCGTGTCCCGGAAAGGAACGTTGCCGGGGTTACAGTGCGTTGGTTTTCACCTTGCCCGCGAGGGCGCGGGCGAGGGCGGGGGAGAAGTCGGCCGGGGTGAGGGTGGTGATGTTGGCGGCGCCGCAGGCCAGGCCGAGGGCGATGGCGTCGGGCAGCGGTTTTTTCCGCAGGCGCGCGTGCACCAGCCCGGCGGTCGTGCAGTCGCCGCTGCCGATGGGGTTGACCCGGCCCGCGACGTCCGGCGGCGTGAACTGCCACGCCTTCCTGTCGGCGGCCATCAGGTAGGCGGCCTTCGGGCCGTGCGTGACGAAGACGTTCTGGGCGCCCATGCCGATGAGGTCTTTCATGGCGCGGAGAATCTCGCACTTCGTGTTGAGCGGGGTGTTCAGGGTGGCCTCCAGCTCGCGGACGTTGAGCTTGGCCAGGTAAGGGCGCTCAAACAGCACGTTCACCAGCGGCGCCTTGTGCGAGTCGATGACGACGGGGATCCCGCCCGCCGCGGCGGCCTGAACGAAGCGCACGTAAAAGTCGTCGCTGGCGAACGGCGGGAGGGTCCCGCTGATGACGAGCATGGCGCATTCCTTCGCGAGCTTCAGGTTGGCCTTCTCAAACCGCGCGATGGCCGCGGCGCCGGGGGCGGGGGCCTCTTCGACCAGTTCGGTGACCGTGCGGTTCGCGCGGTCGAGCAGGGTCGTGCAGATGCGCGTCTCCGCCTGCATCTGCGTCTGCGCGGAGGCGACGCCGTGGGCTTTCAGGAACGCCTCGACCTTGCGCCCGGCCACGCCGCCGTTGAAGCCCGTGACCTGCGCGGGCGTGCCAAGGCGCGAGAGCGCCCGCGCGGTGTTGAGCGCTTTACCGGCCGCGCTCTCGAGGGCCTGCTGTGCGCGGTTGACCTCGTTCGTCTCGACCGCGTCGAACACCAGCGTCCGTTGCAGGACGGGTGTCAGCCCCAGGCATAAAACTGTTTTATTCATGGCTTGCTCGTTTGTGGGGTTAAAACATTTCGGGTGCGGTCCACTGACGTTGAGCCGCACCCGAAGAACACACTCGCACTGACAGGCGGTTAGTCCGCCCGCAGCCTGTCGCGGCTCGCGGCGTCGCCCACGCCGTGGATGAAGATGTCCACGCGGCGGTTCTCGGGGTTGCCGTTGACCAGGTCAATCGGCCTCACCTTCGGGCGGCTGAAGCCGTAGCCGATCGTGCGCACCTTCGAGGTGTCCACGCCGGAACGGACGAGGAAATCCTTCACGACCGCCGCGCGGCGCTCCGAAAGGCCCTGATTATACGCCACGCCAGAACCGTGGCGCTGGTCCGCATGGCCCTCAACCGAGACGGTCGCGTTCGGGTTGGCCTCGAAGGCCTTCTTGATCACGCGCGAGATCTCGTTCAGGCCGACGTTGTATTCCGGCTTGATGGCGGTCTGGTCCCAATCGAAGTTGATGTAGAGCTCGTAAACCATCATGTCCAGCGCGCCCGGGGGTGTCGCGTCCTTAATCGCGCCGCCTGTGTCCTGAGCCAGTTTCTCCGCATAGTTGGCGTTCTCCACGGGCGTGGTCGGCACGCTTAAGCCGGCCTTGCCTCTGTTGTCGCTGCTTCCGCCGAAGCGGTACAACATGCCGAGCTCCACGGTCGTGATCCAGCCGTCGTCGATGTCGCGGGTCTTGAAGGGGAAGCCCGTCTTGCCCTCCAGGCGGAGCGACAGGTCATCGGTCAGGTGGTAGGCCAGGCCCGCGCCGACGCGGGGCACCAGCACCTCGCGGTGGTGCTCGTAGAAGAGGTCGCCGTTCGCGAACCAGTAGGCGAGCCCCGCCGTCAGGTAGGGGTCCCAGCGGCCGCCCTCCTTGCCGAGCACGTGGAAGAGCAGGTCTGCCGTCGGGCCTGCCGACTGGCCGCCCTTGACGCCGGGCGCAGCGTCATGCGCCGGGGCGTACATCATCCCCCCCTCGACCGAGAAATAGTCCGTCAGGTCATAGCCCAGCGAGAGGCGGAAAAACACCGGCTCGTTGTCCGTCGGGCCATCGAGTATCATAATGCCGACACCCGGGCTGACGTACCAGCGCGACTGGTCGCTGCGCTCGCTTTTGGTGAGCTCATATTCTGCCGCCTGCCTCTCCGTCATCTCCTGCGCACTTGACACATAAGCCAGCGAGCATGACACCGTGAACGCAATCAGTAATTGTTTCATAACTACTCTCCTTCCAAAGTTTTCAGCATAGAATACACCATTCCCCCGAGGAATGCAACACAAATCGCAAAAAAAGATTTGCTCTCCAGCGCGGCAAATGTGCGCCCGAAGGGAAATCCTGTCAATCACGGGCGTGCGGCGGGTGCGGGACGGCCGGACTACGGGCTACAGGACAACACGCGCCCGCCCTGACCAACGCGGGGCACGCCTTCTCCGCGCCTCCGCTTCCTGCACGGCTGGAGGGCGAGCGTCCCCGCGAGCCGCCGACGCCGCGAGGGCTATGGCGAGGAGGAGGGCTACGGTGATGGCGTTTATTGCAGGAGCTTGCGGATGGCGGGCTCGTGGGCCTCGATGGATTCGCAGAGGCGGAACTGGACGCGGGCGCGGTTGAGGTTCTGCTCGGGGTGGCTCGTCTTGAAATAGACGTTGCCGGCGAGGTGGTCTTGGAAGAAGCGCAGGCCGAGCTCGAAGGTGATCAGGCGGATGGCGTCGAAGAGGTAGCCGCGCTCCTTGGGGGTCAGGAAGCCTGAGGCGTAGGTCATGTAGCCGCGCGAGAAGGCCTCGAAGTAGTCGAGGTCGAACATGACCTTGCCGAGGTCGGTCTCCTCCTCGCCGGCGGGGTTGCAGATGGAGCGGACGGCGTCGCCGAAGTCGAAGTGGAAGAGGCCGGGGCCGACGGTGTCGAGGTCGATCATGGCGGTGCCTTTGCCGGTGTAGTCGTCAACCATGATGTTGTTGATCTTGGGGTCGCCGTGCATGACGCGCAGGTTGATGTCGCCGCGTTCCATGGCCTGCTGGAAGAGGGGGACGCACGCGCGGCGGGCGTCCACGAACGCGGCGAGGCGCTGGGCCTCGGGGGATGCGGCGAGGCGCGCCTGGGCGTCGGGGGCGGTGAGCGTGGCGTCGTAGCGGGCGAGGTAGCCGGGGGTGATGTGGAAGCCGGGGATGGGGTCGATGAGGGTGGCGGGGTCGAGGTCGGAGACCATCCAGTGGAAGTACCCCAGGACGAGGCCGCACTCTTCGGCGTGGCGCGCGTCCTGCACCTTGTCGTGGGCGGTGGCGGAGGCGATCTTGGTGATGACGCGCCAGACGTTGCCCGCGCCGTCGATGATGAAGTCGTTGCCCGCGCGGGTGGGGATGATCTTGGGCATCTGCCAGATGCGGTCGCCCGCGCCCATCTGGTACTCGAGCTTGGGGTGGACGTGCGCGGTCAGCTTCCGCAGGTTCTTCATGATGTTCTCGGGGCTGCGGAAGACGTTGCTGTTGATGCGCTGGAGCACCAGCTGCTCTTCGGCGAAGACCGTGCGGCAGATGGCGAGGTAGGTGTCGTTGACGTTGCCGCACCCGAGGGGCTGGACGATGACGGGGTGGCCCGCCACGTCGAACATTTTCAGGATGCGCGTGAGCTCGTGGATGGTGTCGTGTGTGTTCATTGCGTGTTCTCCTCCGGGGGCGGTGTGCCGCCTGAAAGCATGTTCCGTATGCGCTCGCGGGCGGCCTCGGGGGGCGGGGCTTCCGCGCAGAGCGCCGCGCAGGCGTCGAGGATGCGGCGGGGCGGCGGCGCGTCGGCCGCGTCGATTTTGCTGATGAAGATCCGCGCGTGCCCGGTCTGGTAGGCGGAGCGTTCGCTGACGTCGAGCTCCTCGAAAAGCTTTTCGCCGGGGCGGATGCCCGTGAAGAGGATCGGCACGTCCTCGTAGGGGCGCAGGCCGGAGAGGGCGATCATCTCTTGCGCGAGGTCGAGGATGCGGACTGGCTCGCCCATGTCGAGGACGAAGATCTCGCCGCCCTTGGCCAGCGCCGCGGCCTGCAGGACGAGCGAGACGGCCTCGGAGATGGTCATGAAGTAGCGGCGCATCTCGGGGTGGGTCACGGTGAGCGGCTCGCCGTTCTTGATCTGCTCGCGGAAGAGCGGCACCACGGAGCCGGACGAGTCCAGCACGTTGCCGAAGCGCACGGCGGAGAAGCGCGTGCGGCCGGGGATGTTCAAGTCTTGCAGGACGATTTCCGCCAGGCGCTTGGTCGTGCCCATGACGGAGACGGGGTTGACGGCCTTGTCGGTCGAGACCAGCACGAAGCGCTCGACCCCCTGCGCGAGGGCCAGCTCGCCGAGCGCGCGCGTCGCCAGCACGTTGTTCTTGACGGCCTCGACGGGGTTGCGCTCGGACATCGGCACGTGCTTGTACGCGGCCGCGTGGATGATGATGTGCGGGCGGACGTGACCCATGACCTCCGCCATGCGCGCGCGGTCGGCGACGTCCCCCAGCAGCGCCGTCACCACCGTGTTCATGCCGTGCGTGCGGAGCTCGCGGTCGATCTCGTAGAGCGCGTTCTCGGAGCGCTCCACCAGCACCAGCCGCTCGGGCCCCGTGCGGAGCACCTGCCGCACCAGCTCGCTGCCGATGGAGCCGCCCGCGCCCGTGATGAGCACGCGCTTCCGGCTGAACAGGCTGATGACGGGCTGCGCGTCGGACTGCGTCTCCGCGCGCCCCAGCAGGTCCGTGACCTCGACGTTCCGTATCTTGGAGGCCGTCATGCTGCCCTCGATCAGCTCGAAATACCCGGGGATGATGCGCACGCGCGCCTTGGTCGTCTCGCACAGCATGACGATGCGCCGGATGACCTCGCGCGAGGCCCGCGCGATGGCGATGACGACCTCATCCACGTCGTGGCGGCGCACGAGGTGCGGCAGGTCGCCGACCGTGCCCAGCACGGGGTAGCCCTGTATCTGCGCGTCGCCCTTGGACGGGTCGTCGTCCACGAACCCGACGACGCGCATATCCCCCGCGTTCCTGCGCCTGAACTCGCGCGCCGCCATGTTGCCGGCCGAGCCCGCGCCCACGAACAGCAGCTTGCGCACCTTGCCCTGCTGCGGTGCCGCGCCGAACAGCCCGCCCTCCGCAACCATCCGCCAGATCAGGCGCACGCTCAGCAGGCCGCCCGCCAGCAGGAACGCGTTGAAGAAGATGATGCTGAACGGCGGGCGCACATGGCTCCACTTCTCCAAGGGGAGCAGCAGGCGCAGCACCGTCAGCACGGCCGTCGAGCCCCCCACGGCGGCGACGAAGCGCGGCGCGTCCCCCGCGCCCACGTACCGCCACAGCAGCCTGTGGCAGCCGAACGCGAACAGCGCCGCCGCCTGCGCGAGCCAGACCACGACGAACGACGACGCGACGCTCCCCCACCCCCACTTCGGCATGAAGTCGAACCGGAGCGCGAACGCCGAGCAATAGGCCAGCGCCATCACCGCCGTGTCCAGCAGCGCAAACCCGGCCATGCGGCCGCCGTTTTGAAAAACCTTTCTGAGGGCAAGATTCATAAGGGGTATATTTAAGCATAAACAGGCAGAGCAGGGGAAGCGGAAAGTTGCAGGAGCCCGACAAGGGAAGAAGCCTATTCGTTTTCTTTGGGGAAAATCCCCTTGCCAATCCGCCGTGCGTCATCTACAATTATTTCATCATTTGCGATAAGGGGGGACGTATGCGTAAGGTTCTGGGAATGGTTGTGTCGGTGTTGGCGGCGGGGTGCTGGGCGATGGCGGCGGTGCCGCCGCCGCCGCAGGGTGCGGACGCGCTGCCGGAGCTGCGGGGGGAGATTGCGGGCCGTCTGCGGCCGATGGGGGGGAGCCTTGCGGCGACGCCGCTCGGCAACGGTGCGGCGCGTCTGCCCGTCAACTTCGCGGGCACGACGCATGAGCGCGTGAGCTGGGACATCCCGGTGGCGCTGGACGCAAGCGGATCGCCGGGGGTGCGCTTCGATTTCTATTGCGAGGACATCTCGGTCGGCGCGGGGTTCTGCTGTTACTTCCGCGCGAAGGGCGGGTGGTACCGCGCGGAGTTCTCGCCGGAGCGCAACGGGCAGTGGGAAACCATCACCATCAACAAGTCGCGCACGACCTCCGAGGAGAGCCCGGCAGGGTGGGCGCACATCGACACCATCCGCGTCTCGGTCTGGCGCGGCGGCGACACGGACACCGTCTGCGCCATCGCGAACATCGGCCTCATGGGCGGCGGAAGTCCGCAGGCCCTCGTCGTGCGGGCGGACTCGCGCATGAGCGCGGATGACCCCGAGAGCAAGTCCTACGCCTCTTACGCCGAGAGCGTTTCGGCGACGTTCGAGAAGCTGGGCATCCCGAGCGTGCAGGTCGCGGACCTCGACCTCACGGCCGCGCATCTGGAGGGTATCCGACTGGCGGTGCTGCCGTATAACCCCTCGCTCCCGGCCGCGACGGCGGCCGCGCTGGAGGCGTTCGTGAAGGGGGGCGGAAAGCTGCTGGCGTGTTACAGTACCTCAGAGGAGGCGCTCCGCCTGCTCGGCTTGCGGCGGACGGGTTATGTGGTGGCGGAGGCGGGCGCGTTCAAGGGGTTCGCGAAGACGGCGGCGGGTCTGCACGGTCAGCCGGACTTCGCGCCGCAGGGGTCCCAGCGCACCATGGTGGCGGGGGCGGCGGAGGGTATGTCGGCGCGGGCCATCGCCGTGTGGCGCAAGGCCGACGGCACGGACTCCGGTACCCCGGCCATCACGCTCACGCCCACGGGGGCGTTCATCGGCCACGTGTGGTTCAAGCCGTCGTCGGAGCAGAGCGTCGCGCTGATGCGGGCGGTGACGGGGGAGCTCGTGCCGTCGTTCTGGGAACAGGCGGCGCGTGAGACGTTCGGGCGCATCGGGAAGGTCGCGGGGGCGGCGGGGCTTGCGGAGCTTCAGGCGCGGCTTGCGGATGCGCCGGCCGCGGCCAAGGCCGAGCTCGCGCGGGCGCAGGAAGGGCGTGCCGCCGCAGAGGCGCACATCGCCAAGGGCGAGTGGCAGCAGAGCCTCGCGCAGAGCACTGCCGCCGCAGAGGCCGCGCTGAGGGCGTGGTGCCGCGCACAGCCCGCGCGGGCGGGCGAGTTCCGTGCGTTCTGGTGCCACAGTGCGCTCGGGCTGGGCGACCGCGACTGGGACCGCGCCATCCGCGAATTGAAGGAGGCGGGCTTCAACGCCATCCTGCCGAACATGCTGTGGGGCGGGTCGGCGTTCTACCCGTCCGACGTGCTGCCGCATCACGCCGACCTCGCGAAGGAGGGCGATCAGGTCGCGAAATGCCTCGCGGCCTGCCGCAAGTACGGCGTGGAGATGCACGTCTGGAAAGTCAACTGGAACACGTTTTGGTGCGCACCTAAATCGTTCTTAGAGATGCTGGCGCGTGAGGGGCGTTATCAGGTCACCTACTCGGGCGAGAAGCGGGGGGAGTGGCTTTGTCCCTCGCATCCCGCCAATCAGGACCTCGAGGTCGCGGCCATGCTGGAGGTCGCGCGGAAGTACCCTGTGGACGGCATCCACTTCGACTACATCCGCTACCCCGACGACGACACCTGCTATTGCGACGGCTGCAAGGAGCGTTTCCAGAAGCGGCTCGGCAGGCCCGTCGCCGACTGGGCGCAGACCCGCCGCGACCAGCCGCTGCACGACGCGTGGCAGGATTTCCGGCGCGCGAGCATCACCGCCGTCGTCCGCCGCGTGCATGAGGGCGCGAAGGCCATCCGCCCCGAGGTGAAGATTTCCGCCGCCGTGTTCAACAACTGGCCCGTGAACCGCGACCGCATCGCGCAGGACTGGAAAATGTGGTGCGACAACGGCTGGCTCGACTTCATCTGCCCCATGGACTACACCGAGTCCACCATGGTGTTCGACGGCATGGTCAGGCAGCAGAAGGCTCAGGCGGGCAGCGTGCCGCTCTATCCCGGCATCGGCCTCTCCTGCTGGGGCGACCCGCGGGATCCCGTCAGCCTCATCGAGAAAATCAGCGCCCTGCGCAAACGCGGCGCACCTGGCTTCACCGTCTTCAACTACGACGCCCACGCCGAGGCCGTCTTGCCGTACCTCAGGCTCGGGGCGACAGAATTACAGATGACGAGATAAAGGATTACCTTGTTTGGATAGGCGTGATATGGAGGGCGAGACAGGGAACCCCATTGGCGCGGCGTGCGGCCAATGGGGCAGGAAGCCGCCGCAATGT
The DNA here is from genome assembly GCA_009778475.1 of Kiritimatiellota bacterium. Taxonomy (GTDB): domain Bacteria; phylum Verrucomicrobiota; class Kiritimatiellia; order RFP12; family UBA1067; genus WRJS01. Next base: position 14,643 of record WRJS01000019.1, read on the forward strand.
GTCTGTCTAACGGCTCGCGAGGACGCTCGCCCTCCATTGTGAAATCTGTGTTTTACTGGACACTAGGGACGCAGGTGTTTTCTGAAAGCTTATCCTCCGTCACTGCGCTGCTGTCCAGCGGGCGTATGCGCCGCTGGGCGTGGGCAATACGCTCTCCGCACCCGTAAGGAGCATCTCGCCCGAGGCGGTTGTTCCGCCGAGGCCGTCGGCGGCCTGCCCCAGCACGTTTTGCAGGACGACGGGCGAGTAGCCGGGCGTGTGTGCGCTGAGCAGGATGAAGAGCGGGGTAGGGGTGAGCAGCTGGCGGCAGAGGCGGAGCGTCTCGGGGAGGTCGCGCTCGATTTTGTACATCTCGTTGTTCTGCCCGCGGCCGAAGGTCGGGGGGTCGAGTATGATGGCGTCGTAGCGTCGCTCGCGGCGCACCTCGCGGCAGAGGAACGTGTGCGCGTCGTCGGCGATCCAGCGGACGGGGTGCTGCTGGAGGCCGTTGAACGCGGCGTTCTCGCGCGCCCACTGCACCATGCCCTTAGAGGCGTCGAGGTGACAGACCTCCGCGCCGCCGAGCGCGGCGGCGAGGGTCGCGCCGCCGGAGTAGGCGAAGAGGTTCAGCACCTGCACGGCGCGTCCGCGCGTCTCGCAGGCGCGGCGCACGGTCTCGCGTATCCACTGCCACTGCTCGCGCTGTTCGGGGAAGATGCCGAGGTGGCCGAAGTCCGTCCCCGACAGCTTGAACGCAATATCGGCAATGCGGATTGTCCACGCGCTGGGCAGGGCACCGCGGTTGTGCCACTGGTTGCCGTCGGCGCGGTCGAAGGCGGCGTGGGCCTGCTCCCATGCGGACTGCGGGAGGGAGGGTTGCCACACGGCCTGCGAGCAGGGACGGGCGAGGACGTATTTGCCGAAGCGCTCGAGCTTGCGGCCGTCGCCGCTGTCGAGAAGCACATAGTCGTCTGGGGTCATAAATAGAAATTAGGAATTAGGAATTAGGAATCATGCGATCGCGAAGGAGAGCTGGCCGGGGCGCACGTCGATGGTGCGTATGCGGCCGGTGACGCTGATGCCGCGCTGCGCGAGCAGGGGGGCGAAGCGGACGAGGAGGGTGTCGCCCGAGGCCGTGAGGCCGTCGATGGGCGGCGCCTGCTGGAAGAGCGCGGAGATGAGCGCCGCGCCGTTGCCGCTGAAGAAGGAGGCCTTGACTTTCGCGAGGCGCACGGCGAGGGTCTCGCCGCCGTCGGCCGCGCTGAGCTCGCAGTGCGCCTCGAACGGCACGGGGATGAACCCCATCACGAACTTGCCGTTCACCACGATGTGGCCGTCCGCGAAAATGAGGTTCAGGTCTTTGACATTCTTCATCTTGTCCTGCGCCTCGGGGGGCAGGTTCGCCTTGTTCATCTCGAACGTGCGGCGGATGGCGGCGACGACTTCGTCGTCGGTGACGGTGAGGCTAAGGGTGTGTAAGGTCATGGTGAGAAGTGAGAGGTAATAGGTGATAAGTAATAGGTGATAGGTAATAAGTAATAGGTGATAAGTAATAAGTAAGAGGTAAGAGGCGGGATACGTCAAGAAGCAATGGCATAATCAAAGTCAAAATGTTCATCTTACTTATTACCTATTACTTATTACCTATCACCTATTACTTATCACCTATTACTTTCCCACAGGAATCCCGTGAGGGGGGAGGAGGCGTCGGCGGTGGTGCGCGGGGCGCGAGGACCTGCGTCGCGGGCGAGCTCGGCGGCCTCGATGGCGCGGGCGAAGCCGAGGGTCATCTTCACGGGGTCGGCGGCGGTGGCGATGGCGGTGTTGACCAGCACGCAGTCCGCGCCCATCTCGATGGCGGCGGCGGCGTGCGAGGGCATCCCGAGGCCCGCGTCAACCACGACGGGGACACAGGCGTTGGCGATGATGATCTCGAGCATGTCGCGCGTGCGGATGCCGAGGTTCGTGCCGATGGGTGCGCCCAGCGGCATGACGGCCACGGCGCCCGCCTCTTCCAGCCGCTTGGCCAGCACGGGGTCGGCGTTGATGTAGGGCAGCACCTTGAAGCCCTCCTTGGCCAGCACCTCCGCGGCCTTCAGCGTCTCGACGGGGTCGGGCAGGAGGTGCTGGAGGTTCGGGGTGAGCTCGAGCTTCACCCAGTCGAAGCCCCCTGCGGCGCGGGCGAGGCGCGCGATGCGGACGGCCTCCTCGGCGGTGCGCGCGCCGCTGGTGTTGGGGACGATGACAATCTTCGCGGGGTCGAGGCGCGAGATGAGCGGGTCCCCCTCCGGGGCCTTGTCGAGGTCCACGCGGCGCAGGGCGACCGTGACCAACTCACACCCCGAGGACTCGATGGCCCGGCGCATGGTCTCGTGCGAGCCGAACTTACCGGTCCCGATGAACAGCCGCGACTGGAACGCGCGGCCAGCTATGACAAGCGGTTTCATAAAGCCCATTATGATACACGATTGGGCACGGCGTTGTTAAGCCGAAACCGGCAGGAAAATCAAAATTTTCCTGACTCCTCATTCCGAACGCCTAACTTTTCCGTGCCAGCCGCCGGAGCGCGATGCGGGCGATGTCGAAGAGCATGCGGCTGCCGCTGGACATCAGGCGCACGGTGGAGTTGTCGCTGTAGTTCCAGTTGACGGGGACTTCGGCGAGGCGGTAGCCGAGCCTCTGCGCCTTGGCGATCATCTCGACGTCGAACGCGAAACGCTCGGTGCGGAGGGTCTCGAAAATCCTCTTGGCCGCAGGCGCGCGGAAGAGTTTGAAGCCGCACTGGGTGTCGCGGATGCCGCGCACGCCGGCCACGCGCACGAGCAGGTTGAAGACGCGGCTCAGGATGCGGCGGCGCAGGGGGGGCTTCACGCCGATGTGCGCCCCCGTCGCGGCGCGCGACCCGCAGGCGACGTCCGCTCCGGCGTCAATGGCGGCCTTGAGGGCGCTGACGTCGCCCAGCGGCGTGGAGAGGTCCGTGTCGGACATGAGGATGAGGTCGCCCGTCGCCGCCATCATGCCCGTCTTGACCGCGTAGCCCTTGCCGCGGTTGGGCGTGTAGGCGATTTGGCGGAAGCGCAGGTGCGGGTGCTTTTCGGCGAACGCGGCGATGACCGCGACGGAATCATCGGGCGAGCCGTCGTCAACGAAAACCACCTCCACCGTCATCTCCGGAGACTGCCGGATGAACGCGCGTATCTGCTCCAAGGAGTCCGGCAAGCGCCCTGCCTCCCTGAATACGGGAATCACGATTGAAAGCGATGTTTTCATGCCCGAAAGTTTACCGAGAAGCGGCGCGCGTTGCAAGCCGCAACTCGCGCGAAAAACACGAAAGACGCGAAAACACATGAGCACTTGTTTATTGGTGGGTAAATCTTTCGTGCGCATCGACTCTTTCAGGTGCCGCAAGCCCACACGGGGCGGTCACCAGCGGACCGTTCTTCAATGCCATCCGCATTGCAAGCGCGGGCGGGAATTATCGTATTGATTGCTCGACACCGCGCCCGCTGGTGATATATCATGCTCCCCAATGAATCTGGATTCACAGGAAGGTAAGCGGGACCGTCATGTCACACGACATTAATGCCGAGCCCATGAGTGCAAGTGCCATGAGCGCAAGTGCCGGGAACGCAAGTGCCGGGAGCGCAGGGCTTCCGCCCTGCAAAACGAGCGAGGCAGGGTTTCCGCGCTTGCAATGCCCCGCCGTGACTGATATATTCAAAGATGTCATGCTTGACAAACGGCGTGTCATCCATTTTCCGGTGTCTTGAATTATGACGCAGCACGGGCATTTTCCTTGCAGGGCGGGGCGGTTTATGGCACAATACGCGCCCTCATGGACACAACAGGGTCTGTCATAACCGTCGAAGCATTGGCGAAGGTCAACCTGACGCTGGAGGTGCTGGGCAAGCGGCCGGACGGGTATCACGCGCTCAGGAGCGTGGTGATGCCGGTGTCGCTGGCGGATACCGTGACGCTGTCGCGGACAGGCGGGCTGGTGGCGCTGAGCGTGTCGGCGGGGGAGGGCGTGAACCTAACGCACCTCGGGCCGGTGGAGCGCAACCTGGCCGTGCGGGCGGCGCGGCTGATGCAGACGCGTTACAGGGTGGGCGCGGGCGCGCGCATCCACATCCACAAGCGCATCCCCATCGGGGGGGGGCTCGGGGGGGGGAGCGCGGACGCGGCGGCGGTCATCCGCGGCCTGAACAGCCTGTGGGGGCTGGGCCTGCCGCGGGGGGAGATGATGGAGCTGGGCGCGGAGCTGGGGAGCGACGTGCCGGCGCTGGCGCACGGCGGCGCGGTGCTGATGGAGGGGCGCGGGGAGTATGTGACGGGGCTGTTCGAGGGTGTGGCGGCGGAGGACTGCAAGGGGTTCTGGCTGGTCATCGCGAACCCGGGGGTGATGTGCCCGACGGGGGAAGTTTTCAAAAGATGGAAACCGGGCTTGACTCCGGCGCCCCATTTCCTGCATAATATGCGTTCTTTTGTCCGGGGTGGCCAAGCTGAGGCGGCGGCGGGCATCCTGTTCAACGGCTTGCAGGTGGGGGTGTTCGAGCGCTACCCCGAGGTGGCCGGGGCGGCCGCGCGGCTGAGGTCGGCGGGGTGCCTCGGGTGCCTGCTGTCGGGGAGCGGGGCGTCTGTTTTCGGTCTGGTGCGGGATGAGGCGCACGGGCAGGAGGTGCTCTGCGGGCTGGATGGCCTGTGGGGCGTGTTGGTGCGTACTTGCCCGGTGGTGTAATGGCAGCACAAGAGACTTTGACTCTCTCAGAGGTGGTTCGAATCCACCCCGGGCAACCAGTAGGGGCGGCTTGCGAGCCGCCCGAGTGTGGAGTGTGGAAAGTGGAGTTTACAGTTGTTCGTTTTTTAGTTGTTAGGACGTTGCTTCTAAAAACTAAAAACTGTAAACTGTAAACTAGAATTAGGGTTTCACGATGATCGTATTTTCTGGGACAGCGAACCGGCCGTTGGCCGAGCGCATGATGAGGTTCCTCAAGGGGAAGCTGGGCGATGCCCAGATCCGGCAGTTCCCGGACGGGGAGACGCACGTGAAGATCGCGGACAACGTGCGCGGGGAGGATGTGTACGTGGTGCAGTCCGTCTGCATGCGCCCGAACGAGATGCTCATGGAGCTGCTCATCATGATCGACGCGATGCGGCGCGGCTCGGCGCGGCGCATCACCGCCGTGCTGCCCTACTACGGCTACGCGCGGCAGGACCGCAAGGACCAGCCCCGCGTCCCCATCACCGCGAAGCTCGTGGCCAACCTGCTGGTGGCCGCGGGCGCGGACCGCATCCTGACGATCGACCTGCACGCCCAGCAGATACAAGGCTTTTTTGACATTCCCGTTGACCACCTGTACGCTGCGCCGGTGATGGTGAAGTACCTGCGCAAGATTAAGCTGAAGAGGCCGCTTGTCGTGTCGCCCGATACCGGAGGGGTGAAGATGGCCTACGGCTACTCGCAATCGCTGGGCACGGGTCTGGCGATCGTGGCGAAGCAGAGACTGGGAGACGCGGAGGTGGATGCGTTCAGCGTCGTGGGTGACGTTGAGGGCTGTGACGTGATCATGGTCGATGACATGACCACAACCTGCGGCACGTTGTGTGCGGCGGCGAAGATCCTCAGGGAGCGCGGGGCGGCGTCCGTCAGGGCGGCCGTGACGCACATCCCCCTGACGGACAAGGGCCTCGAGCGGCTGAAATCGGATCCCGGCCTGGACGAGCTGGTGGTCACGGACACCATCCCTTTGCGGAAGGACCTTGACCTCAGCAAGCTGCCGGTGAAGGTGACGGTGCTCTCGGTGGCCGCGCTGCTGGGCGAGGCGATCCGCAGGATCCACAAAGACCAGTCCGTGAGCTCGCTCTTCAACCATTAGGCTGGGGGGCCCCTCGCGGATTCTGAACGACCCGGACGCAGGTTTGAGATCGGGGCGGCGCGCGGATGCGCGGCGGTGACGTGGTTGCCGCCGCCGCGCGGGGCGCGCGCCCGAGTGGGGGCCTGCATGGACGGGGGAGAGAAGAAGGAACGAAAATGTCGAACGAAGAGATGAAACTTGCGGCCGAGCTGCGTTCCGACTCCGAACAGGGGTCGAGGGCGTCGGGCCGACTGCGCCGCGCGGGGCTGATCCCCGGGGCGGTGAACCGGATAGAGGGCGGCACGACGCTGGTGAAGTTCAACGCGCACGCGTTCAACCTCGCGATGCGCAAACATGCCAGCGAGCACGTGCTCGTGTCCCTCGAGCTGGACGCGAAGGTGGTGCCCGCGCTCATACGCGAGGTGCAGCATGACGTGCTCACGGGCGCGCCGATACACGTGGACTTCGGCGAGATCTCGCTGACCAAGAAGATCCGCGTCTCCATCCCCGTCCACCTGATGGGCGAGGCCGAGGGCGTGAAGATCGGCGGCGGCGTGCTGGAGCACATGCTGCGCGCGGTGGAGGTGGACTGCCTGCCGACGGACATCGTGGAGCGCTTCGACGTGGACGTGTCCGGCCTGAAGCTGGCGCAGACGCTGTTCGTGCGCGACCTGCGCCTGGGCGACGCGTACACCGTGGTGACCTCCAAGGACCTGCCCGTGGCCAGCGTGGTCAACGTGGCGGAGGAGGCCACCGCCGCAGAGGGCGAGGCCACGCCGGAAGTGATCGCCAAGGGCAAGAAGGAAGAGGCGGGTGCCGCTCCTGCAAAGAAGTAACCGGGAAGGTATGTCCGCGTGAAAATGATTGCCGGGCTGGGTAACCCTGGGGAGGCCTACGCGAACACGGCGCACAATGTCGGCTTCGACGTTGTGGACGAGCTCGCGCGGCGGCTTGACGCCGACTGGAAGGGCAGCTTCTGGTTCAAGGCCCGCACGGCGCGGGCGACGCTCGGGGGGCAGCAGCTGATGCTGGTCAAGCCCCAGACGTACATGAACCTGAGCGGCACCAGCGTGGCGCCCCTGCTGAGGTACTTCGGCGGGACGCCCGCGGACCTGACCGTCGTCTCCGATGACGCGGACCTGCCCCTGGGGCGGCTGCGCATCCGCGGCGGCGGCGGCAGCGGCGGGCACCGCGGCCTGGCCTCCGTCATCGGGGCGCTCGGCACGGAGGCCTTCGCCCGCATCAGGGTCGGGGTCGGCCGCGAGGGCGACCGCAGGCGGGACTTGGCCGGCCAGGTGCTGGCCAAGCTCGACGAGGCCCGGCGGACAGTCCTGGACAAGGCGGCAGGGGCCGCGGCGGACGCAGTGACATGCCTGATCGAAAAAGGTTTGAACGAGACGATGAACCGGTTCAACGGATGGGGCGCGGCAGAGGCCGCGCCCGCGGACGGCGAAGCCGGGGAATGAGGATGGAAACTTCACCCTGAAGAAATACGATGGCTTATTCATCTTCGCCACTGCGGCGAAGGATGAGGCTTTGGACGGACAGATCGAGAAGGCGAGTGCCGAAATCACACGCCTCTCCGGGACGGTGCTGAGCACGGAGTCGCTCGGCAAGAAGACCTTCGCGCGCGCCATGCACAAGCGCGACAGCGGGGTCTATGTGAAGGTACGCTTCGAGATGGACCCCAAGCAGATCGCGCCCCTCAAGGCGCGCTACCGTCTGCTGGAGGACTTCTTCCGCGTGCAGGTCCTTGTCGTGGACGAGCGCCGCGAGGCGATCATCGCCCGGCAGGCGGAGCAGGAGAAGGCCCGCGAGGCCGCCCGTGAGGCCGCCCGCGAGGCCGCCCGCGCCGCAGCCGCAGAGCGGGAGGAACAGCCGCCCGCGGCGCAGGCCGACGGCGCGCAGGGGGACGAGGGCTAGCCACGCGCAGGAAAGGACGGTGAGACATGGCATCTTTCAACAAAGTGATCCTCGCGGGCAACCTCACGCGCGACCCGGACATCCGGCAGGCCGGATCGGGCCTGAAAGTCGCGGAAGTCCGCCTCGCGATTTCGGAACGCTGGAGCGACAAGACCACGGGCCAGACGAAAGAGACGACATGCTTTGTTGATGTCGTCGCGTGGGACAGGCAGGCCGAGTTCTGCCAGCAGTACTTCGCCAAAGGCAAGCCCATGCTCGTCGAGGGCCGCTTGCAGATGGACGAGTGGGCAGACAAGCAGACCGGCGAGAAGCGCACCAAGCTGCGCGTGCGTGCGGACCGCATCCAGTTCTGGGGCAGCGCCCCGAGGCAGGACGGCGCACCGGCCGCCGCGCCGCAGGCCGCCGCAGACGCGCCCCCCGCGGGGGCCGTCGCGGAAGACGCCGGCGGCGGCGACTTGGCCCATGACGACGAACAACTACCGTTCTAACCCAAAGCACTAACTCAGGAGTAACGTTTTATGCCAATGAACAAGAAACAGAAGAGACCGGACCGCGGCTACCGCGACCGTGACTATGACAACTCGCCAATGCGTAAGCGCGTCGTGCTAGACCCGAACACGCTCATTGACGAGAACGACGTCGAGAGCCTCCGCAGGTTCGTGACCGAGTACGGCAAAATCATCCCCGCGCGCATCTCGGGCGTGACCGCCGCCCAGCAGCGGCAGATTAAGCGCGGCGTGCGCCGCGCGCGCAACATGGGCCTGATGGTCTAAACAGGAGAGGAATCAGAGTAATGGCTACTACCGAAATTCTGTTGTTGTCCGACGTCGAGTTCCTCGGCAAAGCCGGCGACGTGGTGAAGGTCAAGAGCGGCTACGCCCGCAACTACCTGCTCCCGAAAGACCTGGCCGCGCCCGTCTCGACGCACGCGCTGCGCCGCCTCGACAAGCTCCGCAAGGAGCGCGAGGAGCTCTCGCGCATCCAGCTCGCAGAGGCGAAGGACAAGGCCGCCAAGCTGGCCAAGGCCTCCGTAACCATCCGCGAGAAGACCGTTGACGGCACGCGCCTCTACGGCGCCGTCCACGCCGCCGACATCCTCAAGGCGGTTGCGGAGATCGGCAAGGTCACGCTGGACAAGACCCAGATCATCCTGCCCGAGCCCCTCAAAGAGCTCGGCACGTTCGACGTCGAGGTCAAGCTGCACCCGCAGGTCACCTGCACCGTCAAGGTGTGGGTCGTCGAGGGCTGAGGGATAATCAGGAATTAGAAATTAGGGATTAGGAGCCGGATGCGCCGCAACGCGAATTCATCCCCGACCCCTGATTTCTAATTCCGCATTTGCCCTCCTCTATTCCGCATTCCGCATTCGTCATTTAACCTGATGGTGCCACATGAGAACGCCTCTGTTCAGATTGATTGCCAACAGGAACCACCCCGCCGGAACCACCCCGTCAGCCTGCGGCTGCCACCCCTCCAAAGGTGGGGAATTTGGCAGTCAGAACCACCCCGTCAGCCTGCGGCTGCCACCCCTCCACGGGAGGGGAATTCCGGTGCAAGATTCCCCTCCTTTGGAGGGGTGGCAGCCGCAGGCTGACGGGGTGGTTGGGTGGTTCTGACACATCAGGCATGTGACCCCATCACGTTAAACGACTATCATTCCCCATTTCTAATTCCCCATTCCCCATTCCCCATTCCTAATTCCTAATTCCTAATTTCTCATTTTTCATTACCATGCGTACCCCACCCAACAGCCTTGAGGCCGAGCGCGGCGTATTGGGCTCCATCCTCTTGGAGGTCGCCCGCGACAACCGCGTGCTGGACCTGTGCATCGAGAAAGGCATCTCCGCAGAGGCGTTCGTCTCGCCGCAGCACAGCCTGATCTTCGAGACCGTGACCGAGATGTCACGCGCAGGGGCCGTGGTGGACCCCGTGACGCTCCTTGACCGCCTCAAAGGCCTGAACCGCCTCGAGGCCGCGGGCGGCGCGGTCACCATCCAGTCGCTCATCGACGGCACCCCCACCTCCGCGCACGCCGAATACTACATCGACATCCTGCGCCAGAAGTTCCTGCTCCGCAAGGTCATCGCCTGCGCGCGCGACGCGGAACGGCGGTGCTTCGACGAGGCCCTCAACGCCGACATCATCCTCGGCGAGGTCGAGCAGAAGTTCCTCGGGATTTCCGAGGGCAACAACGGCCCGGCCCTGTCGTGGCCGCAGGCCATCACCAACACCATCGGGCATATCGACCGCCTGCTCTCGCTCGGGCCGGGCGCGGTGGCCGGGCTGCCCACGGGCCTCTCCAACCTCGACCGCAAGCTGAAGGGCCTGCGCAACGGCGAGATGATCGTGCTGGCCGCGCGCCCGTCCATGGGCAAGACCTCGCTCGCGATGAACATCGCCGAATGCGTCGCGCTCGGGCGCGACATCAACGGCCTGCCCATGAAGGGCGACCACAGCCGCCCGCACGGCGTCGCCATCTTCTCGCTCGAGATGTCCTCCGAGTCGCTCGCCATGCGCATGCTGTGCGGGTACGCCGGGGTGTCCGCGTTCCTCATCGACAAAGGCCTCATCAGCGCCAACAACTCGCGCCATCAGGATCTGGTCCGCGCCGCGTCGGTGCTGTCCAAGGCGCCCCTCTACGTGGACGACTCGGGCGGCCTGGACGTGATGGACATGCGCGCCCGCGCGCGCCGCCTGAAGAAGCGCCACAACATCGAGCTGGTCGTCATCGACTACCTCCAGCTCTGCTACTGCCGCGAGTTCGCCAAGCAGGGGCGGCAGATCGAGACCTCGCAGATTTCCGGCCAGATTAAGGCCATGGCCAAGGAGCTCAACGTCCCCGTCATCGTGCTGAGCCAGCTCAGCCGCGCCAACGAGCGCCGCGGCGACAAGTCCGAGAAGCCCAAGCTCTCCGATTTGCGCGACTCCGGCGCGATCGAGCAGGACGCCGACGTGGTGCTGCTGCTGCGCCGCCCCAGCCGCATCTCCGGCGACCCCGAGCATGATGACGAAAAGCTGGCCATCGTGGACATCGCCAAGCACCGCAACGGCCCGACGGGCGAGGTGCGCCTCAACTTTGACGGCGACGTCACGCGCTTCGCCGACCGCACCGACCAGGCCAGCGACACCGGCGGCCTGCGCCCCGACACCGACCCCTCCCCCGACGACGCCCTGCCATGACCAAGACCCACTACAAGGCCTTGCAGGAGGCGCTGCGCACGGCGGGGCGTTACGAGACGCCCCCCGAGGCGCGCCCCCGGCGGCCCGCGCGGAAAAGCGCGCTCCACAGCATACGGTGCGCGAAGGTCGTCGCGCTCGACATCGTCGGGCGGTGCTGCTGCCATTACCTGCGCGGCGTGTTCGACTACGAGAAATGGGCGCAGGCCTGCATGGCCTCCATCCATTTTGCGGAAGGCATCGGCTCGGTGGTCACGTTTGAGGGCTTCGGCCAACGCGCCGCGCATGACGGGCCTGTCGTGTACGTCTCCAACCACATGAGCACCTTCGAGACGATGGTCTATCCGGCCGCCCTGACGACCTTCGGGAAGATCGCGATTATCCTGAAGAAGAGCCTGACGGACATCCCGGTTGTCGGCCCCACGGCGCGCGCGGTCGGGTGCATCGCCGTGACCCGCAAGAACGCGCGCGACGACCTGAAGGCCGTGCTGGAGCAAGGCGCCGTCAGCATCGCCAACGGGCTGTCCGTGCTGATTTTCCCGCAAGGCACGCGCCAGCCCGTGTTCGAGAGCAGACGCTTCAACTCGCTCGGCGCGAAGCTCGCCGAACGCGCCAGCGTGCCGCTCGTGCCGATTGCCGTGCAGAGCGATTTCCTGGAGGTGGGCAAATGGCGATGGCTGCGCGACTTCGGCGCGGTTGACCCCTCGCGCCCCGTGCGCTTCGCCTGCGGCCCCGTCCTCGCGCCCGACCTCGGCGGGAAAAAGATGCACGAGCAAAGCGTCGCCTTCATCGCCGGCAAGCTCGCCGCCTGGGGCCTGCCGAGCAACCCGGGTTAACATGGCTGCATGTTCAGCAGCATCCCGCGGGATGTTAACCTTGCGTTGTCCTACAATGCCCCGAAAGATCAGGCGCCGCACGCCATATACGCGGCAACATCAATAAATGACTATTGGGGAATTCCCGAAGAAGAGAATATGCGCGTTCCGCGCTTGACTGGCGGGTTGGGATTCGGTATAGTGTAAGCCCTTTGTGGACAGAATGCATCTGTCTGAATTCAGGAGAGGAATGATATGCCGAAGCCTTTGGACCCATTGGCTGTTAGTTTGAATGAGGAGCTTGCGTCTGGCGGGAGCCCGTTGCTGTCGATGCTGTCGGGGCGCGGGAGGCGCATCTATTTCCCGTCCGCGGGCATCCTTGGGCAGAGCGCGGAGGCGAAGGGCTGCGCCATCAACGCGACCATCGGGATGGCGTTCGAGGAGGATGGCTCGCCGTTGTGCCTGGAGTGCGTGGAGGACATGACGCGCCTGGACGCGGCGGCGTTCCTCTACGCGCCGAGCTTCGGCCTCCCGGACCTGCGTGCGGTTTGGGCGGATATGCTGCTGGCGAAAAACCCCTCGCTCGCGGGGAAGGCGTTCAGCCTCCCGGTCGTGACCAGCGCGCTGACGCACGGCCTGACGGTCGCGGGGTACCTGTTCCTGGACGCGGGCGATGAGGTTGTCGTGCCGGACCTGTACTGGGACAATTACGAGCTGGTTTTCGAGAACGCCTACGATGCGGCGCTGAGGACGTTCCCGATGTTCACGCCCGGCGGCGCGTTCAATGCGGACGGCATGGAGCGCCTGCTCATGGGCGAGGGCGGGAAGAAGGTCGTCCTCCTGAACTTCCCGAACAACCCCACGGGCTATACGGCGACGCACGCGGACGAGGAGGCGATCTGCGCGGCGCTGGCGCGGGCGGCGGGGGCGGGCAAGCGGATCGTGGCGCTGCTGGATGACGCGTACTTCGGCCTCGTCTATGAGCCTGGCGTCGGCACGGAGTCCATGTTCGGCCGCCTGATGGGGCTGCACCCGAACATCCTGGCCGTGAAGCTGGACGGCCCGACGAAGGAGGATTACGTCTGGGGCGCGCGCGTGGGCTTCATCACGTTCGGCGCGGAGGGCGCGACGGCGGCGCAGTACAAGGCGCTGGAGGCGAAGGCCGGCGGCATCGTGCGCGGCACCATCTCCAACGTCTCCAGCGTCGGTCAGCATATCCTGCTGCAGGCGTACCGCGCGGAGGGCTACGCCCGGCAGAAGCAGGAGAAGTGCGGCATCCTGAAAAAGCGCTATGACCGCATCCGCGCGATTTTCCGGGAGCATCCCGAATATGCGCGGTCGTTCGCGCCCATGCCGTTCAACTCGGGCTATTTCATGTGCGTGAAGCCTGTGGGCGCTGACCCCGAGGCGTTGCGGCGGCGGCTGCTCAGGGACGAGCACCGGGTCGGTGTCGTCGTGCTCTCGGGCCTCATCCGCATCGCGTTCGCGACGGTCGCGCTCGACAAGCTCGACGCGCTCTTCGCGCACATCCACGCGGCCGTGCAGGAGCTCGGGGGCAAGGAGCATACAGAGGTGATAAGTGACAAGTGATATAGGTAATAGGCGAGTTGAGGAGCATTCCCCGCAAGCCAAGAAAGTGCTATGAAGAAAAAGACATCCCCGGAAACCGCGACCGCCCAGCTGACCGTCAACGGCAAGACTGTCACGTTCCCCGTGCGCGTCGGCTCGGAAAACGAAGTCGCGATCGACATCTCGCGCCTCCGCAAGGAGACGGGCGCCATCACGCTGGACTACGGCTACCTGAACACCGGCTCGTGCGAGAGCGCCATCACCTACCTCGACGGCGAGGAGGGTGTCCTGCGTTACCGCGGCTACCCGGTGGAAGAGCTGGCCGCCAAGTCGCGCTTCGTGGAGGTGGCCTACCTGCTCATCAACGGGCGCATGCCCGACGCGCAGGAGCGCCAGCAGTGGTCGTCGCTGCTGAACCAGCACTCGATGATCCACGAGGACATGCGCCGCGTCTTCTACCAGTACCCTGAGTACGCGCACCCGATGGCGGTGCTCTCGGCCATGGTCGTCTCGCTCTCGACGTTCTACCCCGAGCTCTCCCAGCACCGGCCGGACGAGCCGGAGGAGGCCATCACCATCGCGGCCACGCGCCTGATGAGCAAGCTGCGCACCATCGCGGCGTTCTCCTACAAGAAGTCCATCGGCGAGCCCTTCGTCTATCCGCGCAGCGACCTCAAATACTGCGCCAACTTCCTGAACATGATGTTCAGCTCGCCCGTCTGCCCCTACGAGATACGCCCCGAGGTGGTCAAGGCGCTGAACGTCCTGCTCATCCTCCACGCCGACCACGAGCAGAACTGCTCCACCTCGGCCGTGCGCCTCGTGGGCAGCGCGCGCGTGAACCTCTACGCCTCCGTCTCCGCCGGCATCTGTGCGCTGTGGGGCCCGCTCCACGGCGGCGCGAACCAGATGGTCGTCGAGATGCTGGAGGACATCATCCGGCGCGGCGGGTCCGTCAAAAGCTACGTCGAGGGCGTCAAGACCTCCAAGGGCAAAGAGCTCCTCTACGGCTTCGGCCACCGCGTCTATAAGACCTACGACCCGCGCGCCAAAATCATCAAGCAGTCCTGCCACAGCGTGCTGAAGGCGCTGAAGGTCAACGACAGCATGCTCGACCTCGCGCTGGAGCTGGAGGACATCGCCCTGCACGACGACTACTTCCTCGCCCGCAACCTCTACCCCAACGTGGACTTCTACAGCGGCCTGATCTACCGCGCCATCGGCATCCCCAGGGAGATGTTCACCGTCATGTTCGCGCTCGGCCGCCTCCCCGGGTGGATCGCCCAGTGGAAAGAGGCCCGCGAGGACGCGCGCTTCAAGCTGCAGCGCCCGCGCCAGATTTACGTCGGCCCGCCTCGGCGCAACCTCGCCCCCGAACACGTCAGCTCCGAAGTTGACGAAGCGCCGCGCAGAAAGCACACCGCCCATGCCAAACGCAAAGCATAGACTGCCCCTCCTCCTGATCGCCGCCGCGGCCGCCCTCGGCGGCCGCGCCGACGAGGCGTTCCAGAACTACCGCGCCGGTTTCGACCGCGACGTGCTGGCCCTGCAAATCCTCCTGGACCGCCAGAACTTCTCCTGCAACTGCATCGACGGCGTGTGGGGCGCGCGCACGGAGATCGCCCTCCTCACATGGCAGACGCTCAACGGGCTGCCCGCCACGGGCATACCCACCGCAGAGACCCTCGGCGCGTTGAGCGCCAACGCGCCCGACGTGCTGGCCGGCTACACCGTCACCGCCAAGGATCACGCCGAGCTCGGCCCCTTCCCCGAGGACTGGGAAGCGCGCGCCCGCCTCACCGCCATGCGCTACACGACCATCCTCGAGATGGCCGCCGAGCGCGGTCACGCCACCGAGCGCCTCATCCAGCGCCTCAACCCCCACGCCGCATGGCCCAACCCGCCCCCCGGCACGGAGCTGACCCTCCCCAACTGCGCCCCCGCCGCGAAGCCCAAGGCCGCCTCCATCCGCATCTCCCTCGGGCGCACGGAGGTCACGGTGTTCAACGCCGACGGCCGCCTCGTCGGCCTCTTCCCCTGCTCCATCGCGCGCGACAAAGCCAAGCGCCCCGTCGGCGACCTCGCGGTCAAGGCCGTCGCGCTGAACCCGACCTACACCTACGACCCCCAGCTGTTCTTCCCCGGCGGCGCGAACACCTCCAAGCTGATCATCCCCCCTGGTCCGAACAACCCCGTCGGCACGGCATGGGTCAGCCTCACCCTTCAAGGCTACGGCATCCACGGCACCCCCTTCCCCGCGAACATCGGCCGCGCCGAATCCAAAGGCTGCTTCCGCCTCGCCAACTGGAACGCCGAGAAGCTCGCCCGCATGGTCAGCATCGGCACGGCGGTTGAGATTGAGGAAGAATAAGGCCGCCTGTTGCAAGGCCGTCCAGCCGTCAGGTCCTGCCGTCGCGATTCCGACGATTTCCGTTTTTTTCGCTTTGCCTCCCGGCGGATATGTGTTACGCTTATGTTTTCTATCCTGAGTAAAGGAGGACTATGAAAAGTAAGTTTGAAGTGAGCAGGCGGTCGTTCCTCGGGACGGCGGCGACGGCGGCGGCGTTCAGCATCGTGCCGCGCCATGTGATTGCGCGTTCGGGCGGGGTGCCGCCGAGCGAGAAGCTGAACCTCGGCTGCGTCGGCGTCGGGGGGATGCAGGGCGGCGGCGACGTCGGGGGCGTGAGCTCGGAGAACATCTACGCGCTGTGCGACGTGGACGAGAACCACCTCAACAAGGCCGCCGAGAACCGGCAGGCCGCGAAGAAGTACCGCGATTTCCGCAAGATGCTGGACGCGGAGTACAAGAACCTCGACGGCATCACCGTGACCATCCCCGACCACATGCACGCGACGGTCTCGCTGTGGGCGATGGAGCGCGGGCTGGGCGTGTATTGCCAGAAGCCGCTCACGCCGACGGTGTGGGAGGCGCGCCTGTTGGCCAACGCGGCGAGGAAGTACAAGGTGCCGACGCAGATGGGCAATCAGGGCTATTCGTGCGAGGCGACGCGCATGGCGTGCGAGACGATCTGGCGCGGCGACATCGGCGACGTGAAGGAGGTCCACGCGTGGAACGGCGGCGGCTTCGCGCGCGGCGTGAAGGAGTGGCCGAAGGAGGAGCCCGTTCCCGCGCACTTGGACTGGGATCTCTGGACGGGGCGCGCGCGCCTGCACCCTTACGGGCCGAAGATCGCGCCGATCGAGTGGCGCGGGTACATCGAGTACGGCACGCAGATGGTGGGCGACTGGGGGGTGCATATCCTCGGGCCCGCGAACTGGGGCCTGCAGCTGGGCAGCCCGTCGAGCGTGGAGTGCATCGCGGTGGACGAGGTGAACCCCGTGACGTTCCCGCACTACGCCTGCAAGTTCGAGTTCCCCGAGCGGCCGAACCCGTTCGTGGCGGCCAAGAAGATGCCGCCCGTGACGGTTTACTGGTACGAGGGCAAGATGCACGGCCAGCAGTTCAAGCGGCCGGAGGGGCTGGAGCCGGACGACCTCAAGTCCTGCAACGAGCTGTTCGTCGGCACGAAGGGCTTCCTCGGCACGGACGGTCGCGGCGAGAGCATGAGGATGATCCCCGAGAGCGCCATGCAGGGCTTCAAGAAGCCCGAGCAGGTCATCAAGCGCATCGACGGCGGGCATTACCGGAACTGGATCAACGCGTTCAAGGGCGGCGACGAGCCGTGCTCGAACTTCACCATCGCCGGGCCCTACACCGAGTGGCTGCTGCTGGGCACGATCTGCTGGCGCTTCCCCAACGAGAAGCTGCTGTGGGACGGCGCGCGGATGCGCTTCACCAACAAGCCGGCCGCCAACGAGTTCGTCAAGCCCTATATCCGCAAGGGATGGGAATTGAAGACCATGGGGTTAGGCGTGTAAGTGATGAGAATGATTTTTAACCACAATAGGCGCAATGGATTTCACAACAGGCACAACAGCAATGCTTGTGTCCATTGTGCATCCTATCGTGTCCATTGTGGTTAAAGGAACGAGAATTGAAAACCGGAGAAACATCAAGATGAGTAAGCAGATTACACTCTCGCGCCGGGGCTTCCTCGGCGCGACGGCGGCCACGGCCGCAGCGGCAGTGACCCCCGTGAGGCTATTCGCGGCGGCCAAGCCCAACTCGAAAGTCAACGGCGTGCAGATCGGCGTCATCAACTACAGCTACCACGGACAGGGGCAGTCCGCCGAGCAGGTGTTGAGTTACCTGCTGGAGAACGGCCTGAGCTCCGTCGAGCTGATGCGCAACGCCATCAACCCCTTCATCAAGACCCCCTCGATCGGCGGCTCGGTCGACCCCGCCAACAACGACAAGTGGCTCGCCGCCGCCGAGGACAAGGACATCATGGCCAAGTGTGCTGAGCTCCGCAAGATGTACGCCGACGCGGGCGTGACCATCCACACCACCAAGTTCGACGACATCGGCGATGGCAAGCTCACCGACGGCCAGAACGAGTATTACTTCAAGGTCACCAAGGCCCTCGGCGCCAAGGCAATCACCCGCGAAGTGGACAAGAGCGGGAACATCTCCAAGCGCATCGGGGACATGGCGGACAAGCACAAAATCTATGTCGCCTTCCACAACCACGAGCAAATCGACGCCAAGACGTACGATGACCCGAAGATACTGAGCAATCAGTACCTCTCCATCAACTTGGACATCGGCCACTACACCGCCGCGAACAGCGACTGCGTGGTGGAGATTGTGGAGAAATACAACAAGCGCATCACCAGCCTGCACATCAAGGACCGCAAGACGAAAGCCGACGGCGGTGCGAACATGCCCTTCGGCGAAGGCGGCACGCCCATCGTCGATGTGCTGAAGCTGATGCGCAAGAACAAGTACACCTTCCCCGCGGACATCGAGCTCGAGTACAAACCGCCCGAAGGCTCCAACACCATCAAGGAAGTCACCAAGTGCGCGGACTACTGCAAGAAGGCGCTGGCGTAAGGTAGCGCACCGCGTCCCGCGGTGCAAAGAGGTTAAGACCGTTAGACTGCAAGGGACCCACCCCGTAGTCTTTTGGTTCGATGTGTGCAAGGTGCCTGTCCTCGCGGAGGCAGGCGGGACGCTCGGCGTTCGTACCCGTTGTGCGTGATGGACAAATACCTTGTAGGCGGTTGCCTCATGCAGAAGTACCTCAAGACGAAGACGGTGGTTTTAACCGTAAGGGATGCTAAGGGACGATAACAAAATTAACCGCAAGGGGCGCAAGGGTTTCGCAAAGAACGCAAAGAGAATTTATGGGGGAAATAAACGTGTTCGCAACAGGGCGTGGCATCAAAAACAATGACTTCTTTGCGCCCTTTGCGAAACCTTGGTGCCCTTTGCGGTTAAAGCTGGGGTGTTTATGACAGAAAATGAATTGGCGAAGGTAGTTTTTGGTGCGGGCTTGAAGGTGCATAAGGCACTCGGTGCTGGCTTGCTGGAAAGCGCGTACGAGGAATGCCTTTTCTACGAACTTCAACAGGAAGGATTGTCCGTCGAAAAACAAAAGGCGTTGCCGTTGGTTTATGAGGATGTCAAACTGGAGGTGGGCTACAGGATTGATTTGCTGGTGGCGGGAAAACTTGTGATTGAAGTCAAGTCCGTCGAAACGCTGAATGATTTACATTTGGCACAGATACTGACTTACTTGAAGCTAAGCGGATGCAAGTTGGGGTTGCTGATGAATTTCAACACCGTCCTGTTGAAAGATGGGGTACGACGTGTGGCGAATGGATTGTAATTTAACCGCAAGGGACGCAAGGGTTTCGCAAAGAACACAAAGAGAATTTATGGGGGAAATAAACATATTCGCAACAGGGCGTGGCATCAAAAACAATGACTTCTTTGCGCCCTTTGCGAAACCTTGGCGTCCTTTGCGGTTAAAATGGGGGTGTTTATGACAGAAAATGAATTGGCGAACGAAAGCCAGTTTTTCGCCGACGTTGCCAAGTTGTTGCAAGAAGGGCGCGGCAAGACGTATGCCGCCGTTAATTTTGTCATGGAAGAAATCAAACGAATGCTGACCGCCTCGACGAAAACCGCCGCCGAAAGGATGACCAAATGAAAACTTCCCTCGCAACTCCACTCTCAACACTCCACTCTCCACACTCTTCCTCGTCTCCACTCTCCACACTGTATGAAGCCGGAGACGAAAACATGGTCCAGTCCCTGCGATTCGCAAAGGAGGCATCGGAATGGTACGGCTTGAGGATATAACGGTTGGCGTACATATTTCTGGTCTTTCCGGAAGTACACCGATGAGCGTTGTGGCGGTCAAATGGCACGGCACAAATGCCATGACCGTTACTTTCAAAAATCATGCGGGTCATGTTGCCGAGCAGATTGTGTATCGGGAAGACGAGAATCGGATCGATGTCAAAGATGGCAATCTGCCATGGAGTTTTGATGCCGATGCCGATATGCTCCGTCTTATATCAGAGGCCTACCGAATAAATCTCGCCCATCTGTTTGACCCCTATCTTGCGGTGCATACGTCTGCCATTGAACCGCTGCCTCACCAGATTTCGGCGGTTTACCAAGAGATGCTTTCTCGGTTGCCGCTCCGTTATATTTTGGCTGACGACCCCGGCGCCGGTAAAACGATTATGACTGGGCTGTTCTTGAAAGAATTACTCGTGCGCGGTGACTTAAAACGCTGTATGATAGTGTCTCCGGGCAACTTGGCGGAGCAGTGGCAGGATGAACTTTACCGCAAGTTTAATTTGCGGTTTGAAATACTGACAAATGACCGTATAGAATCAGCCGTTACGGGCAACGTCTTCACCGAAGCGAACCTTTGCATCGTTCGCTTGGACAAGCTGTCCCGAAACGAAGAAATACAAGAGAAACTGCGCGTAACCGACTGGGATTTGATCGTATGCGATGAGGCACACAAGATGTCCGCTACAGTATGGGGCGGCGAAATCAAATATACAAAACGCTTTCAGCTTGGGCGTTTACTCTCTTCTATTTCACGGCACTTCCTGTTGCTAACAGCTACCCCGCACAACGGCAAAGAAGAGGATTTCCAGCTCTTTATGTCGCTCATCGACCAAGACCGATTTGAGGGCGTGGCGCGAAGCGGTAGCCAAGCGGTCGATGTGTCAGACGTAATGAGACGGCTTGTAAAAGAAGATTTATTGAAGTTCGACGGTACCCCGCTATTCCCTGAACGAAGGGCGTACACGGTCAATTATGATTTATCGCCGATGGAAGCGAAATTATATACTGCCGTCACGGATTATGTGCAGGACGAGTTCAACCGTGCGGATAACCTGAACAATGACCGAAAAAACACCGTTGGTTTTGCTTTGACGATATTGCAACGCCGTCTTGCTTCTTCGCCGGAAGCGATATACCAATCCTTAAAGTGCCGTCGTGAGCGTTTAGAAAACCGTCTTGCGGAGGAACGCCTCGGCAAGCGGGCGAACAATTATACTGTGCCTGAATTTGATGATTACGACGATGATGATATGTCGTCGGCAGAACTTGAAGATACCGAAGAAAAAGTCGTAGATCAAGCCTCCGCCGCCCAGACCATTTTGGAACTGGAAACGGAAATTGCCACACTCAAAAGACTGGAGCGCATGGCAAACGATGTGCGTCAAAGCGGCGAGGACAGAAAATGGGATGAGTTATCCAAGCTGCTCCAAGATACGGTTTTCAATATGGAGCGCGGACGTCCCGCCAGCATTAATAAAAGCGGGCGGGACGCCCGCGCTCCTGAAGCTCACTCACGCGGTTATTTACCGCACATTGAGAACCGGCAATTTCAATTCATCACTTTCAATCTTTTTGACGCCATTCCTCAAAGCGTCATTCAACAATGGAAGGATGAACTCAAAATTTTAAGCGCGGTCAACCCGGACAGCCCGGAATACTGCGAACTTCATCGCCGAGTGGAGGAATATCAAGACAAGGGGCATGGCGCGTCGTTCCTGAAAGAACCGCAAATTGCGGAAATCGTTCAAAATGCACTTTTACACTTCAATGGGAAACGTTATCGGCTGGTTGAATGGTGTATAATGCCCAATCATGTCCATGTTTTGCTGGAAGTGTTCCCCGGTAGTTCCCTTTCCGAAATCATGCATAGTTGGAAGTCATTCACCGCTCACGAGGCAAATAAAAAATTGAACCGCAAGGGCGATTTTTGGCTTCCGGAATATTTCGACCGTTTTATACGCAGTCCGAAACATTTTGACTTTACGGTGAACTATATCCGAGAAAATCCAGTCAAAGCCGGGTTGGTCCGGATATATCAGGATTGGCAATGGAGAGGTTCATGGAGCGCGGACGTCCCGTCCGCTTCTTTAAATGCAGGCGAGACGCCTATGCTCCATAATGCGGACGGGACGTCCGCGCTCCATAAGCTGATTATTTTTACTGAACACCGTGACACGCTCCGTTACTTAACCGATAAAATCCGCTCGCTTCTCGGAAACGATGAAGCGGTCGTAACCATACACGGCGGGTTGCTCCGTGATGAACGCCGCAAGGTTGAGGAATTATTCAAGCAGGATAAGGAAGTACGAATCCTCATCGCTACCGACGCGGCAGGTGAAGGTATCAACTTGCAACGGGCGCACCTGATGGTGAACTACGACCTTCCGTGGAACCCGAACAGGCTTGAACAACGCTTCGGGCGTATCCACCGCATCGGGCAGACCGAGGTTTGCCACCTTTGGAATCTTGTAAGCCGTGAAACCCGTGAGGGTATGGTTTTTCAGAGGCTCTTTGAAAAACTGGAACAGGAGCGCGAGGCGCTCAAAGGAAAGGTCTTTGATGTCCTTGGCAAGGTGACGTTCGAGAATAAGCCTCTCCGTGATTTACTTATTGAGGCAATCCGCTACGGCAACGACCCTGCCGTGCGCGATAGGCTTAATCAGGTTGTTGACCACTCTCTTGACCGCGAGGAACTACAAAGGCTAATGGATGAACACGCCTTGACCGAGGACGCGCTGGACGTTCATCAGGTCATCTCTATCCGCGAGGATATGGAGCGGATGGAGGTACACAAACTACAGCCGCACTTTATCGAAGCCTTTTTCTTGGAAGCGTTCCAAAATGTCGGCGGGAAAATCCGGGCGCGGGAAAAGGGGCGCTATGAAATTACCTCTGTGCCGTTTGCCGTCCGTAACCGTGATATGCAAATCGGGTTCGGGGAGCCGGTGCTTTCGCGTTACGAGCGTGTCTGCTTCGACAAGTCCTACTGCAATTTACAAGGGCTTGCTCCTGCCGCGCTAATCGCCCCCGGACATCCGCTGTTGGAAGCGGTGATAGACCTTGTGCGAGAACGTAATGTGGATGTCTTGAAGCGCGGCGCGGTTTTCATTGACGACAATGATTTCGGAACGGAAGCCCGCTTGCTCTTCTATGTTGAGGACTCCGTACAGGACGGCGTTATCATGCCGAATGGCAGCAAACGTGTCATATCAAAAAACATTCACTTTGTTGAGATAAAAGAGGACGGCACAGCGGTAAACGCCGGATATGCGCCATACCTTGATTACCGCGCCGCAAAAGAGGACGAGCAATCCGCTGTCCGCACATTCTTGAACAGCCAGCAATGGCTTCAGGCGAATGTGGAGGATATTGCTGTCGGCTATGCTATATCGCAGGTTATCCCCGCTCATGTTGCCGAAGTGCGGGAGCGCAAGACCAAACTCATCGATAAAACCGCCAAGGCTGTCAAAGAGCGGTTGACCGCCGAAATTCAATACTGGGACTTCCGCGCCGCCGATTTGAAAACAAAAGAATCAGCGGGCAAGACGAATGCCAAGCTGAACTCGCACATGGCAAGCCGCCGAGCCGAGGAACTGGAATCCCGTATGCAGAAGCGGCTTGCGGAACTGGAGACGGAGAAACTCATCTCCGCCATGCCGCCTGTGATTGTCGGCGGCGCGTTGGTGATACCATGCGGGTTGCTTAACAAGCTGATGGGCAAGCCGGACTCATTCGCCGCCGATGCTGTGGCTCGGCGGGAGATTGAACTCGCCGCCATGAAAGCCGTGATGGACATCGAAACCTCGCTCGGTTATATCCCCGTTGACGTGAGCGCGGCAAAGGTCGGCTATGATGTTGAATCGCAGATACCGCTTGGGAAACGTGATGCAGGTGGCACGTCGCTTCGTTTTATCGAAGTCAAAGGCAGAGCGGCAGGAGCGAGCACCGTGACCGTCAGCAAGAACGAGATACTCATGGCGCTCAACAAACCGGACGAGTATATGCTGGCAATCGTAGAGGTATGGAGCGCGGACGTCTCGTCCGCATTGCAAGCGGGCGGGACGCCCGCGGTCCACGGTGATGCGGGCGGGACGCCCGCGGTCCACGGTGATGCGGGCGGGACGCCCGCGGTCCACGGTGATGCGGGCGGGACGCCCGCGGTCCATAAGGTCCATAACGTTGTTTATTTGAAAAAGCCGTTCCGTGAACGCCCGGATTTTGCGGCAACCAGCGTGAACTTCAACATCATGGAACTGGTGAACGGTTCGGAAATACACTTACAGCGAGGTTAGAGATTATGGAACACAAAAAGAAACTCATCGAAGTGGCTCTGCCGCTTGAAGCGATCAATGCGGAATCGGCGCGGGAGAAGTCCATCCGGCACGGGCATCCGTCCACCTTGCACCTATGGTGGGCGCGGCGGCCGTTGGCGGCGGCTCGTGCTGTTATTTGGGCTTCGCTTGTTGATGACCCGTCGAGCCTGCCGGAGCAGTTTCCGACCGAGGAAGAACAGACCAAAGAACGCGAGCGTTTGTTTGCCATACTCTCCGAACTTGTAAAATGGGAAAATTCGAATAACCAAGACATCCTCGACGCGGCAAAAGCTGAAATCATGAAGTCAACTGGCGGTAACCCTCCTGCTCTGCTCGACCCGTTCGCAGGCGGCGGCGCAATCCCGCTCGAAGCACAGCGGCTTGGGTTGGAAGCCCATGCCAGCGACCTCAACCCTGTTGCGGTTATGATAAACAAAGCGATGATAGAGATACCGCCGAAGTTTGCAGGACAACCGCCTGTGAACCCTGATTCAAACCGACTCGTCGGAACATGGACAGGCGCACAGGGGCTTGCCGAAGATGTACGTTATTATGGCGAATGGATGAAGCAGAAAGCTTTCGAGCGCATCGGGCATCTGTATCCGAAAGTCAAAGACGAACATGGACGGGAGCATACCGTCATCGCGTGGATTTGGGCGCGGACGGTGAAGTGTCCGAATCCGGCTTGCGGGTGTGAAATGCCGCTGGCGAGTAGTTTTGAGTTGTCGAAGAAGAAAGGTAAAGAGGCGTATATTCAACCTGTTATCGAGGGAACGATGATACATTATGAAGTAAAATATGGCAAGAATGCGCCGGAATCACCGAAAACGGCAAGAGGTGCAAATTTCAAGTGCATAAGGTGTGGAGAGTCGGCAACAAATAATTATATACGAAAAGAAGCTGTTGATGGTCGTTTGGGTGCAAATTTGATTGCCATTATTGGCGAAAGTTCTTCTGGCCGTGTGTTTGTGTCTCCTAAAAAAGAAGATTCTCATATCGCATTGAATGCCGAGCCGATATGGAAGCCAGACCAAATTGTTCCGTCTCCTTGCCACGACGTTGATAGATTGCCAATGTATGGAATGCCGACATGGGGCGACGCATTCACAAACCGTCAACTTACTGCTCTTTCGACTTTTAGTGAGTTAGTGAGTGAAGCGCAAAAACAAATCGTTGCTGATGGAGGAACACCTGAATACGCAAAAGGTCTGTGTGTATATCTTGCTTTTGCAGTAGATAGGCTCGCCGACTATGCCTCGAAATTTGCTACATGGAGCGGGGATTTCATAGCCCATACATTTGGACGACA
Organism: Kiritimatiellota bacterium; assembly: GCA_009778475.1. Classification (GTDB taxonomy): domain Bacteria; phylum Verrucomicrobiota; class Kiritimatiellia; order RFP12; family UBA1067; genus WRJS01. The sequence continues at coordinate 39,797 of WRJS01000019.1, forward strand.
GGCCATTCAGATGGTTTGGGATTATGCCGAAGTTAATCCTTTCTCGAACTCCACAGGCAACTGGAGTGGTGCGGTAAATTGGATAACACTTTCTATAGGCAGGTTTCCTGAAGTTGCACAGAATGGGTACGCAAATCAGGTTGATGCACAGTGCGATAACGGTTTGAGGAACATAATCGTTTCTACCGACCCGCCATATTACGACAATATCTCTTATGCTGATGTGGCGGATTACTTCTATGTTTGGATGCGTCATTCGCTAAGAAGCATATATCCTGATTTGTTTAACACACTATTGACACCCAAAACAGAAGAACTCGTTGCTTCGCAATACCGCTTTGATGGTGGTTTTGCTGAGGCAAAAACTTTCTTTGAAAATGGTCTACTAAGCGTGTTCAAACAGATTCATGAGTACACTCATAAAGAAACGCCTGTTACGGTTTACTATGCGTTTAAGCAAAGCGAAGTTGATGATAACAACAGTTCTGCTTCGACTGGTTGGGAAACAATGCTTTCAGCGATGATTCAAGCGGGTTTTATCATTACGGGAACGTGGCCCATAAGGACAGAACGAACGGTTGGTATTAAAGGACAAACCAATATGCTCGCGTCCTCCATCGTCCTCGTCTGCCGCAAGCGTCCCGCAGATGCGCCAATCTCCACCCGCCGCGACTTCATCAACGCGCTCAAACGCGAACTTAAACCTGCTTTAGCGAAGTTGCAAGCAAGCAATATCGCCCCAGTGGACTTGGCGCAGTCGGCAATCGGCCCTGGCATGGGCGTGTACTCCCGTTACTCCAAGGTGCTGGAAGCGGACGGAACGCCGATGAGCGTCCGTTCGGCGTTGCAAATCATCAATCAGGAACTCGACCTTTATTTTACTGAGCAAGACGGAGAACTCGACCGCGATAGCCGATTCTGCGTTGACCTTTATACTCAATACGCTTTCAACGATATGAAGTTCGGCGAGGCTGACGTGTTGGCGCGGGCAAAGAATACATCGGTGGAGAAATTGAGAAACATGGGCATCCTGTATGCGGAAAAAGGTGTCGTGCGTCTATTATGGAGCGCGGGCGTCCCGCCCGCATCTAATGCG
>WRJS01000020.1 GCA_009778475.1 Kiritimatiellota bacterium
GAAGCGCGAGGTTTTCCGGGAGCGCAGGGCTTCCGCCCTGCAATATTAACGATGCAGGGCGGAAGCCCTGCGCTCCCGGCGTTGCAGGGCGGAAGCCTTGCGCTCCCGGCGTTGCAAGGCGGAAGCCCTGCGCTCCCGGCGTTGCAGGGCGGAAGCCCTGCGCTCCCGGCGTTGCAGGGCGGAAGCCCTGCGCTCCCGGCAACGGGCGGCTACCTCTCCCTGAAAGCCCGCCGGAGACCGCGATTGCGGGCAGGAATGCCCGCGCCACCTTGACCTTCAGTCACGGGCCCATTTTGCTTGCTTTGCTTGCCATTCGCAGAGAAAGCGGGGGACAGGCCGTTAGCTGCTGTAAAACTGTCTCGCGAGGCGCGGGAAGAGCGCCCAGAGCGCCATCAGGAAGAACGCGGGGAACAACCCCGCGCTCCCGGCCGCGGTGCACAGGCAGGCCTGCACGAGCATCAGGTTGCGGATATGCCCCGCGACCGTGTCCGGCACGGGCTGGGCGTGGTACAACGCCCCCCCCAGCCGCCACGCCCACATAATTGCCATGCACATCAGGAACACGCACACGAGGGGCATGGCGTTGGCTTCTTTTTCCGTCGTCATGATGACGCTCGGCAGCATCAAGAGCAACACGCAGAAGGGCAGCCAGCGCGCGAACCCCGTCGGCTTCTCGGGTCGCATCTCGTTCCGGGCGATGACGCTGAACGCGATGATATAGGCGAGCAAGCCGATTTGTGCGATGGTGGTCGGGGTGTCCGATTCAACCCTGACCCGAATGAATCCCTCAACTCTCGACTTTTCGGGAATCGCCGCGACCACGCCGAGGCCGAAGCTCAACGCGCGGCAAGCCCCCATGATGCCGACGCCGAACACGGGGATGCGCTTCACCAAGTTGTACACGAGAATCATCACCGCCAGCGTACCCGCCACGCACAGCGTGGAGCGCCCTGCGATCAGAGCGATGTTCAGGCCCGAGAGCGCGGCGGCGATGGCCGCCATCTTCGCCTGCGGCACGGTGATCTGCCCCGACGGCAGGGGGCGGTCGGGGCGCTCGACGCGGTCGGTCTCGAGGTCAACGATGTCGTTGAGCGCGAGGCCGAACAGATAGAGGCAGAGCGCCGCGCCCATCGCCGCGAGCATCGGGATGAGCATGGCGCGGTCGATTTCAGACCCCGCCGACGCGAGGAGGAACCCGGCCATCGGGTCGCCCGGCACGGTGAGGAGGTTGGGCAGACGGAACAGGCGTAACCATTTGTTGACAGGACGGACAGGTGGGATAGGATTTTCTGTTCGGGGCATATCCATAATTAACGTCCGTTTTCGTCAAGTTGGTTGAACGCATCAGCCAGCTTCTGACGGCGCGTCTGTATGGCGAAATAGGTCTGCCCGAGCGCGATGATTTCTTTGCGCGGGTCACCGTTCTGGACGATGAGGTAACACGCATAGCGGGTGAGCTTGTAGTCGATGGCGGGTTTGAGTGCGCCTGAACCAATCTCAACCATTTTCCTGTCGTCAGGAAAATGGTCTGCGACAGTCCAGCCACTGTTCGCATCGGTCTGCTTAATCGCCTCAAAGGATTCATATTCAGCAGCATCTAGCGTAGCCATTGCACACCTCCTTCTTCAAAAGCGAACGCGCATCGAAGGGGACGAAAGAGACGTAGGGGCCGAAGGGACAAATAAGGTTGCCGTTTTTTCCCTTTCGTCCCATACGTCCCCTGTGCCCCCTTATCGGTACACGGGGCCGAAGTGCTGACAGGCGCGGTAGTCGGCGCCGGTGAGGTCGTCGGCGCCGAAGAAGCCCCAGACGTGCGGGCGGAACACGTCCGCGTCCGCGACGTTGGAGAGCGCGACGGGGATGCGCAGCATCGCGGCGAGCGTGGTGACGTCCGCGCCGATATGCCCGTAACTGATCGCGCCGTGGTTCGCGCTCCACGCGTTCATCACGCTGTACACGTCGCGGAACGCGCCCTTGCCCGTGAGGCGCGGCACGAACCATGTGCAGGGCCATGTGGGGTCGGTGCGCTCCATGAGCTGGGCGGTGACGGCGGCGGGGAGTTCGGTGGACCACCCTTCGGCGATCTGCAGGACGGGGCCGAAGCCTTTCACGCGGCTGATGCGCGTCATGGTCATGGGCATCCCGCCTTCGGTGAGGTAGCTGGAGGAGTACCCGCCGCCACGGAAGTAGCCGAGGCTGGCCTCGCACCATTTCGTGGCCTTGAGGCACGCGTCGGCCTCGGCCTGCTTGATCTCCCAGAAGGGCTTCATGGCGGGCTTGCCTTTCTCGCGCTGCTTGCCGCACGCGTCGAGGCACCCCGCGCCGGAGTTGATGAGGTGGATGAAGCCGTTGGCGTTGAGGCCGGTCATCTTCTTGCCGGTCACGCGCTTGACCGCGTCGGCGCTCCAGTAGGTACGTACGTCGGCAAAGAGCTGGGCGCGGTTCGTGAGCAGGTACATGAGCAGCATGGACGCGCCGTTGAGCGCGTCGTTCTCGGTAGCGACGATGTAGGGCGCGCGGATGCCGTTCCAGTCGAAGGAGCTGTTGAGGATGGCCTCGAGGAAGTCGCCGTTCGGGCGGTAGTCCGTCCACTGCCGCTGGCCTTGGAAGCCGGAGGCGATGGCGTTGCGCCCGAGAGCCTCCTCGGGGAAGCCCATCTGCGCGAGCGCGGGGTTGCCGACCATGAGGTCGCGCATGACGAGGGTCATCTTGACGACGTACTCCCAGTCGGCGTCCTTCTCGGCGCGGGACTTCTGCTTGTCCTTGGCGTTCCAGTCCTTGCCCTCTTTGCAGAACTTCTTCGTCCACGCCAGCGCCTTCGCGTATTCGGCGGGGTCGAAGATGCCCTTCTCGATGCGGCGCTCGAACTCGCACATATCAATCTGCTCGGTGCGCATCCCGAGGTAGTCTTGGAAAAAGTCGGGGTCCACGAACGAACCCGCGATACCCATGGACGATGTGCCGCAAGCGAGGTAGGATTTCTCGCGCATCATCGCGACGGCGAGTCCGGCGCGGGCGAAGCGGAGGATTTTGTCTTTCACGTCATCCGGCACCTTGGTGTCGGTCGCGTCCTGCACCTCGCGGCCGTAGATGCCGTAGGCGGGCAGGCCGCGCTGGGCGTAGCCCGCGAGCATGGCGGCGAGATAGACCGCGCCCGGCCGCTCCGTGCCGTTGAAGCCCCACACCGCTTTCGGGCGCAGGGGGTTCACCTCCATCGTCTCCGTGCCGTAGCACCAGCACGGCGTGACGGTCAGCGACACGCCGACGTTCTCGCGCTCGAACTGCGCGTCACACGCCGAGGCCTCGGCGCAGCCGCCGATGGTGAAGCCCGGCACGACGCACTGCACGGGCGAGCCGTCGGGGTAGCGCAGGTTCGCGGAGATGAGCTTGGCCGCGTTCTTCGCCATGTTCATGGTCTGCGTCTCCAACGCCTCGCGCACACCGTTGCAACGCCCGTCGATGACAGGGCGGATGCCGATTTTCGGGAACTCGTTTTTCGTCCAAATCGTGTTCATCTTTTTCTCCTGTTTTAGTGTTCAGTGTTCAGTGATCAGAAACACCGACCACTGACCACTGATCACTGATCACTCAAATTTTTCCTGTCACGCATGAACGTCCTCATGCCGTACAGCGTGATGACGATGAAGCTAACCAGCGGCAGCACGAATGAGAAGCGCACACTCTCCAGCGTCATGAAGCCGAGGTTGACGGGTTGCCAGTCCATGATCCAGCCCTGTATCGGGGTCATCAGGCAACCGCCGCCGACGGCCATGACCAAGCCGGCCGCGCCGATTTTCGCGTCGTCGCCGACCGTCCGCAGGGTGATGCCGTAGATGGTCGGGAACATCAGCGACATACACGCCGAGGCCAGTATCAGCGCGAGCATACCGGACATCCCCTGTATGACGAAGGGCGCTTTGAGGTACGCCGCGATTGTGGCGGGAAGCCCGCCGTCCTGAGCCTGTTCCAGCATGGTCGCGAACTGTTCGCCCGCGTTCATGTTGCCGCCGCCGAACATCGTGTGCAGCACCAGCAGGCCGCCGCCGATCGCGAGCGCCGTGAGCAGTGCGCCGGAGTTGAAGAACTTCAGCAGGAACGTGCAAACGAAGCGGAACGTCAGGAACATCACCATCGCGATGATGTTGAAGTTCTGCGCCTGGGGCTTCGGTATCCCGAGCGTCTGCCCCGCGTACTGGATGATGAACGTCCAGCACATGATCTGCACACCGACGTAGAACATCTGCGCCGCCACGCCCCACACGTAATGCGCGTTCGTGAACAGGCGTTTCATGGTCGGCCCGATGTCGAGGCGCGTGTTGTCGTCGTCCGCGTTGCGCGGCAGCCGCGCGACGAAGAACACCGCCAGAAGCGCCAGCATCGCGAAGCCGAGGATGGCGTAAGGGCCGACGATGACCGACACGTCGCTCTTCGCGATTTGGCCAAGCGTCTCCGCCGCCATCTCGCGCCGCTCCGCCTCGGTCGCGGGGTTCAGCTTCGCGAGGATGAAGTGGCTTGCGACGAACATCCCCATCAGCGAACCCATCGGGTTGAACGACTGCGCGAAGTTCAGCCGGCGCGTCGCGGTCTCGGGCGGCCCCATCGAGAGGATGAACGGGTTCGCGCACGTCTCCAGAAACGCCAGCCCCGTCGTCATGATGAAGTACGAGATCAGGAACGCCGCGAAACTCATCATGTACCCCGACGGGATGAAGAGCAGGCTCCCGGTCGCGTAGAACGCCAGCCCCAGCAGGATGCCGTTCTTATAGGAGTAGCGCTTGATGAAGAACGCGGCCGGGAACGCCATCACCAGATAGCCCCCGTAAAACGCGAACTGCACCAGCGAGCTCTCGAAGTTGCTGATGAGCAGGATGTTCTTGAACGCCGCCACCATCGGGTTGGTGATGTCGTTCGCGAAGCCCCACGCGGCGAACAGCACCGTCACGAGGCAGAACGGCAGGATGAGCGCGGCCGGCACAAGCGGTTTCGTTGTCTTCATACGGACTCCTTTACATGGCACCGAAGCGGTATTCCGTGGCGCTCCGATAGACCTCCCCCGGGCGGAGGATCGTCGAGCCGAAGGGGATATCCGGAAGGTTCACCGCGTTCGGCGTGTGCTGCGTCTCCAGCGCGAGCGCGCCGCGGTGGCACAGGTTGCGCCCCTGCTTGCCCATGATCTTGTCCGTCAGGAAATTGCCGCAGTAGAACTGCAACGCCGGTTCGGTCGTCCACACCTCCATGTAGCGGCCGGTGGTCTCCTCATGCAACGCAGCGGCCTTGGCCATCTGGCCCGTCTGGTTGCGCAGCAGGTAATTCTGGTCATAGCCGCCGCCGTACTCCAGCTGGTCGTTCTGCCAGTGGATGCGCTCGCCGACCTTGTGCGGCGTGGTGAAGTCGAATGCCGTGCCGGCCACGTCCGCCCGCACGCCCGTCGGCACGAGCCCCGCGCCCACGTGCGTGATCTGGTCCGCGAGGATGGTCAGGTCGTGGCCGAGGATGTCACCCTGCGCCTCGCCCTTGAAGTTGAAGAAGACGTGCTGGGTCAGGTTCACGGGCGTCGCCTTGTCCGTCACCGCCTCATACTCGATGCGCCAGACGTTGTCCGGCGTCAGCAGGTACTTCACGGTCACCTTCAGGTTGCCGGGGTAGCCTTGGTCGCCGTGGGGGCTGGTCATCGTCAGCCGCAGGCCGATGCTCTCCCCGCGCTTGAACGGCGCGGCGTCCCAGACGTAGCGGTCGAAGCCCCTCTTGCCGCCGTGAAGCGAGCAGGGAATCCCTCCGGGCTTGTCGTTCAGCGGCAACTGATACTTCACGCCGTCCAGCGTGAACGTGCCGCCCGCGATGCGGTTGCAGTAACGCCCGACGATCGCGCCGAAATACGCGTCATGGTCCTCGTACTCGCGGATGCTGTTGAACCCCAGCGTGATGTCCGTGAGCTTGCCGTCGCGGTCCGGCGTGTAGAGCCGCACCACCGCGCCGCCGTAGTCGATCACATCCATCACGATGCCGCCCGCGCCGGCCAGCCTGTACAGCTTGACCTCCTGCCCGTCGCGCGTCGTCCCGAACGGCCGCACCGAGACCGAAGGCTCCTTCGGCAACGGCGCCTCAACCGCGACATCACCACGCTCACTCACGCACCCCGTGAAACACACCGCCATCACTCCGGCCGCCAACCCAAACAAAACCTTCTTCATCTCATTCCTCCTTTAAGTGGTCAGTGTTCAGTGACCAGTGTTCAGAACAACGACCACTACCCACTAACCACTACCCACTGACCACTGATCACTAATCACTGACCACTACCCACTGATCACTACTTCCCCATCTTCTCCCGCAGCGCCTTCTCCTTCTCCGGCCCCCAGTACGCGCAGTCGAGCTCGATGAACACCGACGAGTACGCGATGGTCTCCTCCGTCTTCAGGACAAAGATGTTGAAGAGCTTCGCGGCCGCGTCGATTTTCGGGAACACGTCGTCATGCAGGATGGCCTGCGTCGTCTGCCCCTCCAGCACCTTCTTCAGCTGCTCGCGGTACGCGTCCACGCCCTTGGCCATGTCCTCGGTCATGGACTCCATCTCCTTGTCCGTGTAGAACACCGGCTTCGCGTGCGTGGACGCGCCCAGCGCCGTGACGACCTCCTCCAGCACCTTCACCAGCGGCATCCCCGTGTTGATGGTCGTGATGCCGTTCCCGCTCTGCCACGGGTACGCCTTGTCCACGACCAGTATCCAGTTGCGGTGCCCCATCAGCGGCAGCGACCGCTGAAACTCCCTTTTCCACTCCATAGGTCTCTCCTGCATCATGCGTTCACGCTGTTCCCTGAGCTGTTCCATCCGTTCCCTTGCCTGTTCCCGTGCGGCCGGGTCAGCCATGAGCCCCGCCGCAGCAGCACCCTGCGGCGGGTTCGGCCGCGCCGGGCGCGGCGGCGGCTGAGGCGGCGGCTCCTCCTGCGCCAGACCCGTGCCGACAACAACCCCACCCACAAACAACGCCATCATCAGTTTCTTCATCTCATACCCCTTTCTAAACGGACAACACGGGAGCATTTCCCATTCCCATTGTCAACGGTGCAATAGTATAAACGCCTCCGCCTGAAAATGCAATCGCGTTTTTTCACGGAGCGACAATTCTTACGCCGGCCCTGCCCCCGCGCATCACCCCATGGTCGCCATGATGCGGGCGGCGAGGCGGTGGGCGAACTCCGGGAGCTTGTCGCGGGTCCAGGGGGTGATGACCTGCTGGCGGGTGTCGAGGTGGAGGCGCTTGTCGGAAATCTCGCTGGCCTCGCAGGTCCAGAACACGGGCTTGCGCAGGCCCAGCGCGAAGGCGGCCTGGAAGTAGGCGCCGGGGTTCTGCCCGGTCAGGTCCGCGACGACGCAGGCGGCGCGGCGGAGCTCGACGAGGGTCTCGTCGGTGACTTTTCCGGCGGCGTCCTTGAAATCGAGCTTGGAGGGGGTCAGCCCGGCGGTGGTCAGCGCGGCCGCGAAACCGCCCGTCCAGACGGCGTCGGGATCCTTCTCGAGGCTGAGCGCGACGACGGCGAGCGGCGCGGTGCGCTCGGCGTCTGGGTTGTTGAGCGCCCACCATCCTGCGGGGGTGAGGCGGTAGGTGAAGGTGTTGGGTTGCTTGCGCGTGGCGTCCTCCTCCACCCAGCCTTTCTCGGCAAGGTAGCGCAGGCAGAAGAGGAGCTCGTTCTTGCTCGCGCAGAAACCGACGGCGAGCTCGTTGGGCGTGAAGCCGATGGCGTCCGCAAGGCTTTTCGATTTGCGGCGGATGTGCTTCATAAGGTACTCGCACTTGGTGACGATGTCCGTGTCGCGGGGGATGGCGACCTTGGCGATCTTGTCGAACTCCGCCCAAGACTTGAAGATGTCCACGGTGATGAGCGCTTTCTCGCCGAGGGCGTCCCACATGTTGCGGCACAGGCCCGAGAGCAGGTGCAGGGGGGGGAACTGCGGGTGCGCGTTGGCGAGCTGGACTTCGGCGAGGTTCTGTATGAGGTAGCGCCCGCAGCGCGGGCAGTGGAACTCGACGGTGCTCGCGCCAGCGCCCGAGCGCGTCGTGTTAGGGGCTTTGCAAATCAGGCAGGGTTGTGTGGTGCTCATGTCGAAACCTTTCGTTTTGAGTAATCTCTAAGCCAATGTAAAAACATCAGGGATAGTATCACGGAACCGTGGCATCCGTAAAGCATAAAAGTCCGTTTGCCGACTCGGGCGCAATCCCCGTCATGCGCCCGCATCCCCAACACGTTCACGGCACCCCCGCCGTTGAGCGCCCGACACACGGGCAGGCACTATAGAATGCACAATGGACACTACTTGTGCCTGTTGTGAAACCTATTGTGCCTATCGTGGTTAAAAATCATCCATTTTCCTTAACCGCAGATGACGCAGATTTCACAGATTAACAACATCTGCGTAATCCGTGTAATCTGCGGTAAAAAATCTTCCTGTTAATCCTGTCAAAAACAAACATCCGTTCGTTTACCTCTTTTGTTACACAGAGTTTCACGGAAGAGTCACAGAGGCACACAGAGTTTTTTATAAGACTCCTCTGTACCTCTCTGTGTATTCTCTGTGGCTCTCTGTGTAACATTTATCCATCCGTTTTACGGCTCGGCATTCACCCGCCGCACCGTCAGGAACCCGGCGTGCACCCAGTTGCCGTCGGGAGCCGTGCTGTAGCCGAGCAAGATCGTGTCGCCGTCTTTCATCGTGACTTGCGTCTCGAAGCTGGTCGCGCTGAACACAGGGTCGCGGCTGCGGAGCGTCTTGTTGATTTCAAACGTTTCCCAGTGATCCAACGTGACCCGTTGCGGTTTCAGGACCACATCTATCAATCCCCCCTCATGGACTTTGGGGATAACCTGCAAAATCATACCGACTTCCCGCATGGTGGAGTTCTGCGGCTCGACCGCCAAAGAGGCTGCGGAAACCTTGTTGGACACATTCAAATTCATGACTCTAAACTCGGAGGGATAGATTACTTCATCCACGGTTCTCACAATCGCCTCCTGCCCTGATCGCGTCATGGCGGATGCCGTTGCCACGGGCTTGCTTTTCCCTGCTTTGCGCAAGCCCGTCAGGGACTCCTTCGTAACTCCCCCGGCAAGCTGAAGCTTTTCGATGTCCGCCGCTCGAAACGCGACTATCTGCACCTCGGCATGAATCGAGGTAGGCGACGGATATAATTCCCCAAGCACCTGTTCAAGCTCCATCAGGTTTACTTGTATGTTTTGGACGCGCAATTCGCCGGTGGCTGGAAAATACTGGATAGTGGATCCGAGTGGCCAGCGGATCCCCTCGTTCGCGAAAAACGACTTCAACTCGGATTGCCTCTCTTCTTCGGATAGGGATTTATCTATTTTTTGCCACAATTCCTTCGATGCCGAAGGGGATAGCATATAACTCCTCCTCTGGAGCTCGCCTTCCTCTTCTACAGGCACAATCATGACGAGACCGCCCATAATCCTGAATTTCATGACCGTCACATCACAGACGAGTGTCAGCGCGTCGTACAGGCTGATGAAACGGGCGGTCATGGCGGGCATGGCTGACAGATTGCCGGACGTTATTAATTCGGACGGCGAGAGTGGGTCTCCGTCCGTACTTGCAACAGGCATTATTGTTGGCAGTTTCAAGATGATGGTGAGGCCGCGCTGGTCAGGAGGGATACTCGGGGCGTCGTAGTCGCGGCTGGCCTGCTCGAGGAAGTCCACCGCGTCGATGATTGTGGCGGGCGGGCGGAAACTCATTTCGGGAATGATGATGTCCTGCATTTTCTTTAGCACCATCGCCTTTACGTTTGCCCGGTCGCAGGATGGCATCTCTGCGGCTTCCCCGTCCGCATCGGGTTGCGCGTCGTGGCATGTCCTGCACGAGGACAGTGTCAGGCAGACCGCCGTCCCCGTCGCCAGCCAGCTCAGCCAAGATAGTTTTTTCATATCCAATCCTTGCGTTTGACGTGAGACAAAACCAATACAAAAGCATGAGGGATATTACCACAGGGGGTCGGTGTTTCCCTTTATGTTCAATCCCCGTAATGTGTCCACATCCTCAACACTTTCACGATACCCTCTTCTTTGTACACCCGGTACACGAGGCGGTGCTGCTGATTGATTCGCCTTGAATACGTGTCTGCCAGAGGCGACGCCAGTTTCTCGTAAGGCGGCGGCACATGGAACGGGTTTTCCGCGAGGAGCGCAAGAAGCGATTTGACCTTTTCGGCGAAGGGGCTGCGCTTCACTTTCAGGGCATCTTTAACCGCCTCCTTGCCGATTTCGATAGTCCACATCTTCAATCCTCTTTCCAGAAAGTCTCCGAGTCGTACACCTGCCCTTTTCCAGGCGGCTCCTTTGATGCCTTGACAAGGCTGTCCCAGTACCCGGGAATCTGCTTGAGATACGCCGTGTCATTCAGGAACGCATCCCCATTGTACGACACGTTCCCGATGACAAACGGCAAGTGGCCATTTTTCGCCGCAAGGGTGAGCATCGACCGGATAACCGTCGATATGTCTAACCCGTAACGCCCGAACACCTTTTCGGCCTTATCCCTAATTTTGCCGTCAACTCTCGCCGACACTTGAACAACAGGCATACGTCCTCCTTTTATTCCACGATTAAAAGACCATCATACAGACGACCCCGTCCGCAATCAAGCAAAATTTAACAAAACTCAACAAGATATTTATTTGCCCCGGCTGTTTTTTTTTCACACAGCATTTCACGGAGGAGCCACCGAGGCACACAGCGTTTTTCTATAAGACTCCTCTGTGACCCTCTGTGTATTCTCTGTGGTTCTCTGTGTGACATTTACCCGTCCGTTTTTTGTTTAACCGCAGATGACGCAGATTTCACAGGTTAAACACATCTGCGTAATCCGTGTAATCGGTGGTTGAAAAAATCATGCCCTTCTTTCTCTAACCACAATAGGCACTATAGAATGCACAATGGACACTATTCTTGTGCCTATTGTGAAAACCATTGTGTCTATTGTGGTTAAAAATCATCTGTTTTCCAGCCTCGCGCAAAGACGCAGAGACGCAGAGTTTTTTTTTCGAGTTTGTTTAACCGCAGATGACGCAGATTTCACAGATGAAAAAACAATCTGCGTTAATCTGTGTAATCTGTGGTTGAAATGAATCATCCGTTTTCCCTTGCACGGGCTTCACCGCTGGACGCGGGCGTTGCCTTTCCAGATGCTCCAGACCTGCTCTTCGTCGGCGGGCTGGGCGTAGTCGGTGAGCAGGGTGGTGGCGAGCGCGCCGCAGGCCCACCCGAACTGCACCCACTTCTGCGGCTCCCACCCTTTGAGGATGGCGTACAGCAGGCCGCCGACGAACCCGTCGCCGCCGCCGATGCGGTCGAGTACGGTGATGTCACGCGGCTCGACAATGAACCAGTCGCCGCCGCTCGCCATGAGCGCGCCCCAGAGGTGATGGTTCGCGTCGACGACCTCGCGCAGGGTGGTGGCATAGACCTGCGCGTTGGGGAAGGCCTTTCGCACGTTCTCGATCATGCCCTTGAAGCCGTCGATTTTCGCGGCGATGCCTTTGCCGCCCGCTTCGGGGCCCTCGATGCCGAGGCAGAGCTGGAAGTCCTCTTCGTTGCCGACGAGGATGTCCGCGACGCTGGCGATCTCGGTGAAGATGGCGGAGAGCTCCGCCTCGCGCCCTTTCCAGAAGGATGCGCGGTGGTTGAGGTCGAACGCGATTTTCGTGCCGTGCCGTTTCGCCGCGCGGGCGAGTTCGAGGCAGAACGTGCCGGTCTCGGGCGAGAGCGCGCCGATGAGCCCGGAGAGGTGCACGACCTGCACACCCTCCGCGCCGAAGATGCGCTCGAGGTCGAAGTCCTTCACGCTGAGCGTGCGCCCGACCTCCCCGGCGCGGTCGTTCCAGACGCGCGGGCCACGCGAGCCGTAGCCGCTGTCGGCGATGTTGAACTGGTGGCGGACGCCCCACGGGCCGTCCTGCGCGACCTCGGCGCCTTCGCAGTCCATGTTGCGGCTGCGGAGGTTGTCCTTGATGAACCGTGCGACGGGGCTGCCCGCGACGAACGTGGTCAGCACCTTCACGGGAAGCCCGAGGCTCGCCGCGACGCTCGCGACGTTCGTCTCCGCGCTGGTGGCCTGCAGGGTGAACGGCCCGCCCGTGTGGACGGGCTGGGCGTTGACGGGCGTGATGCGTACCCCCATGCTGGTCGGGACGACGAGCGCGTATTTGCAGTTCGGTTTCAGTTGCATGATGGTTTTCTTCCTTTCTTTCTTTCTTTGACAGGATTAACAGGATTCTTTTTGACAGGATTAACAGGATTTTTCAGGAAGGTTTTCACGCGGGGACGCTCGCCCTCCAACACAGTCCCGAAGCGCACCCCACTTGGACGTTGGATGTTCCGTGTTGGATATTGGATGTTCCCGAGGGCTCTCGGTCTTTCCAATGCCATGAAGCACAAGGCCGAAGGCCTTGCGGATGACAGCGTAGGGCAACGCCCTACGTTTAGGGCGAGAAAAGAGGCGCAAGGCTGTAAGCCTTGCAGATTGCGGGACGCCGCTATCCGCAAGGCTTTCAGCCTTGAATGGCTTCTGCAACACGAACGTAGGGCGTTGCCCTACGCTATGATCCGCAAGCCCCTTGGGCTTGTTTTTCGCAGATGTGCGCATACGTCGAACCCTTTGTGTCAACACGCCCTAGAAACTCCCCTAGAGTTTCAGCCCGTCGAGCTTGGCGTCGAGGCGTTCGGTGTCTTTGAGGGTCTCCTCCCACGTCACGAGCTTACCCGTATAGGCGGCCTTGCGCCCCATGATGGTGATGAGGTTGCTCTGGATGCTCGGCGCGAGGGTGGGGTTCGACACGTCGCCCTTCACGATGCTGTCGTGGAAGGTGGCGATGTTGTTCACCGCGCCGGCCTCGTAGATGTCCGAGGTCTTGCCGCCACGGAAGAAATTATCCTCGCCGCCGCGGATCATGACGTTGCCGCCGTAGTCGGTCTCCAACACGCCCTTGCTGCCGAACACGCGGCAGACGATGCCCTCGGCCGCGCCGAAGCCCTCGAACTGGCGCGAGCTGAACGTCACGCCCACGTTGTTCGGGTACTGGAACACCAGCGCGAAATGATCCCAGCAGTCGCCGATGTCCGTGCGCGACTTGCGCCCGCCCGTGCCGGACGCGTGCAGCGGCGGCGTCTTGAAAATCCAGCTCATCACGTCCAGCGAATGGATGTTCTGCTCCGTGATGATGTCGCCCGAAAGCACCTTGTCGAACACCCAGTTGCGGAGCCGCGCCTCCTGCGCCTCCGCGCCGGGGAGGTTGTGCGCCCCGATGCGGCCCGTGTGGTAATACGCCTCGCCGAACGCGATGTCCCCGAGCGCGCCGTCATGCACGCGCTTCACGGCCTCCTGATAGATCGGCTGCGCGCGCGTCTGGAAATCCGCGAGGAAGCAGAGCTTCTTCTGCGCCGCGAGCTTGCCGCTCGCCTCGATCGAGCGGCACCCCGGCACGTCCACCGCCAGCGGCTTGGCCAGATAGACGTGCGCCCCCGCGTCCACGCAGTCCGCTACCTCCTGCGGGTGGAAATACGGCGGCGTGATGATGGCCACGGCCTCAGGCTTGGCGGTCAGCAGCTTCTTGTGGCAGTCCAGCCCCGTGAAACAACGCTCCGCCGGGATGCTGTGGTCCTTCGCCGCGCCCGTCGCGCGGTCCTCAAAATAATCCGCCACCGCGAACACGTCATAGCCGCCGTGCTTTTTGAAGAGGTTCGCGATCCACCGCCCGCGCCCGCCGCACCCGACGACACCCAGCTTGATTTTACGTTGCGGCGCGTCCTGCGCCAGCGACGGCACCGCCGCCGCCATCAACCCGGCCGCGCCCGTGGCGGCCACGAAATCCCGGCGCGACCACGCGCCCGAAGAAACAGAAACGTTCATTGAATGATCCTTTCAAAGCGACAAGATAATAAACACAATGCTTCTAATATTATCACGTTGCCCCACGCACCGCAATGATTTTTGTTGTAGAGCATGTATTCGATTTTCCCGGGAGCGCAGGGCTTCCCGGGAGCGCAGGGCTTCTGCCCTGCATTTTATCATTGGCAAGGCGGCGCGTATGCCGGGAGCGCAGGGCTTCCGCCCTGCACCGCAACATCCCGGCAATTGCAAGGCAGAAGCCTTGCGCCCCCGGCGTTGCAAGGCAGAAGCCTTGCGCTCCCGGCGTTGCAAGGCGGAAGCCTTGCGCTCCCGGCGTCATGCAAGGCGGAAGCCTTGCGCCCCCGGCATAGGCAACGCGTTGGAGAGGACACGCAAGCCCTGAGAATTTTATCGTAAAAAATCAAAGTCTGCGTTTGAGTTGGGCGCGGATTTTGTGTATCCTAATGGCTCACACATTGACGGAGGCTTCTATGAGTAATGCGTATGCAGTGATTTTGGCAGGCGGCAGCGGGGAGCGGTTCTGGCCGCTCAGCACCAAGGCGCGCCCGAAACAGTTCATCTCGCTCTTCGGCGGGCGGCCCTTGCTCTCGCTGGCGGTGGAGCGCCTGGAGGGGCTGGTCCCGCCCGAGCGCGTTTTCATCATCACGGCCGAGCACCTGCTCCACGACACCGCCGAGGCCGCATGGAACATCCCGCGCGCGAACATCATCGGCGAGCCGTGCAAGCGCGACACCGCGCCCGCCATCGCCGTGGCCTGCGGGCTCGTCCACGGGCGCGACCCGGAGGGCGTCGTCTGCATCCTCACCGCCGACCAGCTGATGAGCGACGTGGAGACGTTCCGCCTGACCCTCGCCGACGCCGTCACGGTCGCCCACCACGAGAAGGCGATCGTCACCATCGGCATCCCGCCGAC
Source organism: Kiritimatiellota bacterium (assembly GCA_009778475.1). Classification (GTDB taxonomy): domain Bacteria; phylum Verrucomicrobiota; class Kiritimatiellia; order RFP12; family UBA1067; genus WRJS01. Next base: position 14,832 of record WRJS01000020.1, read on the forward strand.
CTGCCCCGCCACGGGCTTCGGCTACATCGAGGCCGGCGCCGCGCTGAACACCACGCGCACCGTCACGCCGTTCAACCGCGCCGAGCGCTTCGTCGAGAAGCCCGACGCGTACACCGCCGCCCGCTACGTCGAGAGCGGCCGCTATTTCTGGAACGCCGGGATGTTCATCTGGCGCACGGACACGATGCTCGACACGCTGCGGGCCCACGCGCCCGACCTCGCGGCCCTGAGCGAGTCCGTCGCCGAGGCCGCCCACGACCCGGAGGCCCTCGACGCCGTGCTGCGCGGGACGTACCCCACGCTCCGCGCGATCTCCATCGACTACGCCGTCATGGAACACGCCCAGAACATCATCATGGCGCACGGCGCGTTCGGCTGGGACGACGTGGGCTCCTGGCCGGCGCTCCACGGGCATTTCACGGCCGACGCGGAGGGCAACGTCATCGTCGGCGCGTGCGAGACGCGCGAGGCGCAGAACAACATCGTCGTCTCCGAAGACCGCCTGACCGCGCTCATCGGCGTGCGCGGCCTCGTCGTGGTGCACTCCGAGAACGCCACCCTCATCTGCCCCCTCGACCGCGCCGAGGAAGTCAAGAAACTCATCCGCCGCATCGCCGCCCGCCCCGACGGCGAGAAGTATGTCTGAGAGAAGGTTATTTTCGCGCAGGGACGCAGAGGCCCCTCGAAAAAAAAAACTCTGTGTCTTTGCGCGAGGTCGGAAAACAGATGATTTTTAACCACAATAGACACAATGGTTTTCACAATAGGCACAAGGATAGTGTCCATTGTGCATCCTATAGTGTCTATTGTGGTTAAGAAAAAAAAGGAAACGAAAGGGGCAAACATGAGCATGAGAAACTTATCTTGGCTGGGCTGGCTGGCGACGGGAACGGCGGCCTGCCTGACGATGTCCTCGTGCAGGACATATCACGAAACGCAACCTTGCCCATACGAAAAAGCCGTAACGGATAGATCCGCCTCCGAACTGGAAACACGGATTTATCGTGTGGCGCCTCCTGTCGTACATTCTCGGGCAGACTACGCCATAACGCAATCCCTGCCCGATGAAGATGCCTGGCTGAAGTCATTTTTCGCTGACATGGGGGTTTGCTGGCCCAACGGCTCTTCCATCGAGTATTTGAGAGGTATTTCCAAGCTGCGTGTCATAAACACGCAAGAGAACCTGAGTCTATTAGAAGCGATACTTAATGAGACATGTGTGAGGCCTAGCTCGCTTCAGGTCGAGGTGCAAATGGTCGCGTTCAGGACAGCGGACATCGAGAAACTCCAGCTTGCAGGGGGCGTGACGAAGGAGTCCCTGACGGGCTTGCGAAAAGCGGGCAAGGGCAAGCCCGTGGCAACGGCATCCGTCATAACGCAATCAGGGGAGGAAGCGATTGTGAAAACCGTACAGCAGATTATCTATCCTTCCGAGTTTAGGGTTGTCGGATTTACCCCCTCCAATAAGGTTGCCGTAGCGTCCTGGGCGGTCGAGCCACAGAACTTTACCATGATGGAGACCGGCATGATTTTGCGGGTTATCCCTGAAGTCCTTGAGGGGGGATTGATATATGTGGCCCTGCAACCGCAATGGGTCACGCTGGACCGATGGGAGGCGTTTGACGCAAACAAGGTGCTCCGTTGCCGCCAGCCCGTGTTCGGCGAGACAAGCTTCGAGACGCACGCCATAATGAGAGACGGCGACACGGCTTTGCTCGGCTACAGCTCGACCCTCGGCGGCGACTGGGTGCACGCCGGGTTCCTGACGGTAAGACGGGTCTATGTCGAGCCGTAAGAGGGCGAGTAATGTTCTCACACAATAACAGGAGGCTGTCATGCATCTCGAAACCGCACAAGACATTGAGCACGCAAACGTCACCGAAGCGCAACTGCGCGAGGCGTTCCGTGATGACAAGGGGCGAGGGGAGTACATCATCCTTGACCGGGGTGAACGTAAACGCGGGCGCGGGACTGAATACTACATCCAAGCGGGTGGTGAATTCGACGACCGTTATATCCTCCATCACCGTGAGGGCGACAAAGAACATCATTTCCACGCCGACGGCAAGTACACCAAGGCGCAAGTCGAACAGGCGTTCGTCTGGTACCTGCAAAACGACGGGCGTTGGCGCACAGAGTTCCCGTGGGTAAAAGTTGAAGTCAAGCCGTGGTGGAAGTTCTGGTGATATGACACGTTTCAAATTCACGATAGCCTACGACGGCACGGCGTATTTCGGCTGGCAGATACAGCCGAGGTACCCGAGCGTCCAGCAGGTGATGGAGAAGGTGCTGGCGGACATCACGGGGCAGGAGGAGCGCGTGAAGGTGCAAGGCAGCGGGCGCACGGACCACGGGGTTCATGCGCGGGGGCAGGTCGCGCACGCGGATCTGGAATGCCGCATGAAACCCGAAAAGCTGATGCTCGCGCTCAACAGCCGCCTGCCGCCCGACATCCGCATCCTCAAAACCGTCCGCGCCAAGCCGCACTTCAACGCCCGCCGATCCGCGACCGCGAAGGAGTACCGCTACTTCGTCTGGAACGACGCGCTGATGCTGCCCGACAAACGGCTCTACCTGACGCACGTCCACCAGCCGCTCAACCTCGCGCTGCTGCGCGACGCGGCGAAACGCTTTGTGGGTCGGCACGACTTCGCCTCGTTCATGGCGAACCCCAGCCGCGCCATCCACACCTCCGAGCGCACCATCTTCAGCTTCACCGTCACGCGCAAGGGCAAGGAGATTTGCTTCCGCGTGCGCGGGGACGGCTTCCTCTACAAGCAGGTGCGGAGCATGGTCGGGTTCCTCCTCCGCGTCGGCGAAGGCGCAGAGCCGCCCGAGGCCGTGACCGAACTCCTCGACTCCTGCGCCCCCCGCACCGCCCGCGTCCAGACCGCGCCGCCGCAGGGGCTGTTCCTGTGGCAGGTCTGGTACGGCCGGAAAATCCCTCCCCTTGGGCAACAGGGGAAGGACTAACTGACCCCCTACCCCTCCCCGCGCCATTGTGTGCCCCACTCGTCGCACATCGCGCGAGCGGGGTCCCCTGCCCCTGCGCGAAAATAACCCTGTCTAAAATAATCCCCCGTTTTTTCTCGCGCAGAGGCGCGGAGAGGATTTTTAAATTTTAAATTTTAGATTGAAAAAACTGTATGCGCCCGAAGGGAAATCCTGTAAAATCCTGTTAATCCTGTCTAAAATAATCCTCCGTTTTTCTTGTCTCGCGCAAAAACGCGGAGACGCAGGTTTTTAGACAGGATTAACGGGATTGTTAGAGCGTGCCGTCACGAGATAAGGGTAATGAAATGTGCCTCTTTGTCCCGAAGGGAATGCCATTGGCAACCCCTGAGTATTCAACTGCGCCGCGTTTGTCTTCGGCAGCATCGACCGCCACGTCAGGGGGACTCGTAGGCAAACAAAAAAGGCGTTGCACTCCCCTTGCACCGCCCTTTTTCAAAAAGTGTATCATACTACACATTATGTGTCATGCCATGAGCCGTAATATTCCATGCGCTTTCGGCGAAGTCACTGAAGTTCCACCCGAACCTTGAAGAAGGCGGCGTTGGGGACGGCGTTTGTGGGGAGCCAGACGGGGGCGGCGAGGGTTTCCTTGCCGAGGATGGTGTAGGCGCGGCTGGGGCGGTTGGCGGGCTCCCAGCGGAAGTAGGGGACGTTGTTCGTCATCGAAAAATGCGTGATGACAAAGCGGCTGGCGGGGTTGGTGGGGACGAGGTCGGCGATGAAACAATCAAGCATGGGAACGCCGTTTGCGCCATCCATAACGGAAAGCGCCTCGTAGCCGCGCGGGTCTTGGGGGTAGTGGTTTTCGAGCCAGTCATAGGGGATGCCGTTTTGCGTTTCGGTGGCGGGCGGCACGAAATAGGCGATGGGGCGATTGCGCCACGTGCCGGGGATTGCGACGCCCCAGCCCGTCGAACCTTGCAAGACATAAGTCGTGAGCGTGTTTTGTGAATTGACATATAAACTGGCGCTCACGGTGGAGGGCGCATTCCCCAGCATATAAACCGATGTCACGCGCGAATAATCGAACACGCCGTAGCCGAGGGTGGTGACGCTGGCGGGGAGCGTGATTTCGGTCAGGCTTCCGCAGGAGTAGAAAACGAAATCGGCGAGGGTGGTAACGCCTTCGGGAATCGTCACGCTTTGCAAACCGCCGCAGGATCCAAACGCCTCTTCGCCGATGGTCATCACACCCGTAGGAATGACAACGGAACTCAAACTGCCGCAACCGCGAAATGCCTCATTGCCGATGGAGGTGACACCCGTCGGGATGGTCACGGCGGGCAGGAGTCCGCAACCGAAGAAGAGCCTTTCCGGAATGTTTGGAATGCCTTGCGGGAGGGTTACGGCAGCGGACAGGTTCGCGAGGTCGCTGAACGCGCGCGCGCCGATGCTTGTCAGCGTGGAGGGGAGATACAACGCCGTGATGCTGTTGCACAAGTTTGGTGAGCCGCTGAATATCGGGTTGCCGCCCGTCGTGTTGCCTTGTATGGCGACGAGCGGATACGGCGTCTCTTCGCCGGAAACGAAAATGGAGTGATCCAAGCGCAGGGGACCCGCGCTTGACGGCGAGGTGTTGGCGAGGGACGTAACAGTTACGCCGCCGGAAGCGGCGCGGAGAGTTACGGTGCCGTCGGTGACGGTGACGGCGAGGTCCCAACCGTCGGCCGCGCTGTTGGCGCCGTAGTGTTTCATGCGCGTGTCGCCGTTCGCGCCGGAGTCGAGCATCCACACGTTGGAGGCGGGCGGCTTGTCCGTCGCGACGCTCGTTTGCGAGTCGGCGGCGATGAGCGCGTTGGCGTTGTTTTTGAAAACCTTGAGTTCGGGATAGTGGAGTTTGGTCAGGGTGTTGGGGCGTTTTTCCCACGCGACGTTTCCGAGCGCGGACATGGACGTTGAAAGGACGGCGGGATCCGTCATTTGCTCGGTCGTGAGCGCGACGCAACCGATGGGTTGCGAGGGCGGCGCGCCGGGTTTGGCGAGGTCGTAGAAACACGCGGAGAGCGCGACGAGGTAGCCGGGCGCGGCGGGATGGCGCGTGGTGGCGGCGGCGATTTCGCCGGCGTTGTAACAACGGTTGATGGCGACGGCGCCGCTGGCGGGACCGGCGACGGCGGGCGCGGAGGAGTATCCCATGCCGTTGCAGAGCGGGTTGGCGGGGATGCGGTTCCCGTCGAGTTGGGGGTCGGCCTCGATGGAGCCGACTTCGCCGCTGATGTGATTCGCCCACGCGGAGAGGCTTGCGTTGTTCAGGAGGCTGGTCGGGCGCATATCCCTGAATGTCGCGCTTTTGCCCGCGATGAAATAGCAGTTTTCGCCCATCAGCGGAGAACCGTCAAGCCCCGACAAATCGTAGGAGGAAAGGTCAGGGAAATCTTCGGAGTTGTAAAATTCCTCGATGTAGCGGATTTCAATCATGCGCCCGTTGTGGGAATTGGGCTGGCTGACGATGTTGTGGTGGACGCTCGGGTTGACGTTCGGGGGGCAGCCGTCGATATTCGCCCAATCCTGGTTCGCGCAACCGAAATAAATCGGGCTGTGGAAATTGCCGGTGCCGTAGGTCTGCGCGTTGACGATGGTGTTGTTGTACACTTGCGCGTTCTTGGAGGCGTAGAGGCCGATAGCCTCCCAGCCCGTGTCGATGATCAGATTGTGGCGCACGATGCCATTGATGTTTTCGTAAAATTCGGGGTTGTTCTCATGGTCGAAGTATTGCGGGCTGGTGTCGAAGCCGAGCATGATGCCGGCTCCGTAGGCGCGTTCGACGAGGTTGCTCTCGATGATCGCGTCCACCGCGCCGCCCTTGGCGTAAATCGCGTTGGAGCAAATGTCGTGGATGTGGTTGTTGTGGACGTGCATCCGCGTGCCGTTGACGTTGTCAATGCCTTCGGAGTTGCATTGTCCCGTCAAAAAATTGTGATGCTCGACCCATTCGCGCCCGGAGTTGTAAATCTTGTTGTAACGGATGGTGATGTCGGCGCAACCGGGTTTGACTTTCACGGTGTCGTCATGCGAATCGTGCAGGATGCAATCCTCGATGATGATGTTGGAAGCGCCGGAGCGGTCCTCTTGCCCCCACTCCCATTTGGTCTCCATGCAGACGGTGTAAAAACCGCCGATTGCCTCCACGCTTTGCAATCTGCCGCCGTTCGACCCCGCGCCGTCCACATCGAAACGGATGGCGGAATCCTGACTTCCCATCGGGATTTGCGGCGCAATCACCGCCCATTCGTTGTGCGCGGACTTGATGGTGATGTTGGGTTGACGTATGCGGACGGCGGAACTTTCGTTGTAGGTACCGCCGCGCAGGACGATCGTGTCGCCGGGCGAGGCGTGTCCCAAGGCGGTGTTGATGCTTCGGTACGGCAACGCCATCGTGCCATTCGCGGTGGAATCGTTGCCCGTCGTGGAGACGTAAATCACGTTGTTCACGGGATCGGGCCCGCCGACATTCGAGCGCGGGCCGACGTCGAGTGCCGCGCCGCCGCCGCCGATTCCGCTTGCGCGCGTAACGCTTCCCGCGATGCCGCCGTTGGAAGTCCCGGCCGTCGCCAGATTCCCCGTGTTGTAGCAATCCGCGATTTCAAACGACGACTCCGTTTCCGCAACCGCGAACGAGCCGACGATGCCGCCGCACGTCGCGCCGCGAACCGTCCCCGCATTGAAACAACGCGCGATGACGACGTTCACGATATCCTCCGTGTCGTCCACACTTCCGATCAAACCGCCCGCGCAGACATTGTCGGCGCGACCCACATCCGCCATGTTGTAACAATTCTCAATGACGATTGCGCCGCCCGTGACGCGCCCCGCGATCGCGCCCGCCGCCGCCGCGTTTTGGACGGCGATTTCACCGCCGCCGATGCCCAGATTGCGGACGCTCGCGCCATTCAAAAAACCGAACAGACCGAAGGCGCCGCCGGCGGCGCCGCTGTCAATGACCAAATCGCCGATGACTTTTCCATTGCCGTCGAAAGTTCCCGTGAACGGCGTTCCCGCATTCGGACAAATCGGCGACCAATTCGCACGATACCCCGCCGAGCCGGAATCCAAGTCCACTGTGAGGACATAGTCCCCGCTTGCCGGATGCGTGGCGATGTGCGCCGGCGCCCCGATTTTCGCGAGGTCGTCCCAATCGCCGATTTGAATACTCTGCGCGCCCGCGCCCACCGCACACAACGCCACCGCCACGCCCGCCATCCACTGCAATCTTTTCATGATGCGTACTCCTTCAGCAAAGAGAATTCTTAATAAATAATAATTAAATTTTTAACACATTTTGGATAGGATGTCAAACAAACTCTCCCCCTCTCTGCGGGCAGGAATGCCCGCACCACCTTCAAAAAAAATCATTCACGCGAAAAAATCCTGTTGCAGGCAACAGCACAATTTGCTACTTTATCTCTCAATGAAACAGAAGCAGACAACTAAACATATCGCTATCGCGACCAGCGACCAGCGACCAGCGACCAGCGACCAGCGACCAGCGACCAGCGACCAGCGACCAGCGACCAGCGACCAGCGACCAGCGACCAGCGACCAGCGACCAGCAATACTATCATATAAGTATCCGTCAAACGTCAAGCTCTTTCTTTCGCTTTTTTCCCGCACGCCTTCGATGCGCCTGATTTTGGCGGGCGTTGCTGTTTCCGCCTTGGCGGATTGTTCGTGTAGTGATTTCTCAACAAAGGTGCGCGACATGCGTGGCGTGGCCGAGAACTCCCCCGTCATCTTCCGTGACACGCACGTCGGGCAGGTTCCCGACGGAAACAGGATTCATCTTAGATCGGAGGCGGCAGGGGCACCGGCTGGATTCCCGCAGGGCTGTCCGAGGAGGTCAGGAACTGGCTTTACGAGAACAAGGATTTGTTCAATTACGTCCCGTCGGGCGCGGTGCCCGGGGATGGGTTGGAGGATGAATGATAAGACAGTTTCTAGTTGCTAGTTGCTAGTTTCTAGTTGCGGGGACTGTGTGACGAGACAAAAGGAGAAGGAGGTGTTTTGATGAACATGACGAAAATGGGACGATGGACCGCCTGTGCGCTGGTCTTGGCGGGTCTGGCCGCACGGGCGGCGGAGGAGAAGGAATGGCAACTGACCGTGCTGTTCGAAAACCAAGAGGCATTGTCAACGTTTGTCATTAATTGGTTATCTCCCTCTACCTTTGCGGAGGTTCTCAGCGGGATACCGCCGGACGCTGATCGGACGTTTGGTGTTTCTGCGGGTGGGACGTGTGTGTTTGTGGATGAGGCGTTTACAGACCTGACGGCATCCGCACAACCCAGTCGCCTCGGGCTTCTTCCAGTGTATCCATTGGAAGCCCGCTGGGATTTGGCGAAAAACTCGCTCGGAGTGTATTGCGGCGAAACACTCATCTATGATGTGCCGGTAACAGGGGGTATCTCCAGTACACCTGATCGCGAAGAGTTGGTTCGTGCAGCTTATGGGATACCCCCGGAGTGGCTCTCTGGCAGCGCGTTAACCGAGTGGTATGCGGCGCGTGACCCAAGGCGGGTGGTCTTGCGCCTAAACCTGATTCCGCAAAGCGCGTATTCCGTGTATGGTGGGTTGGAGGATAATGCCCCTGTCGCAAGCGGTGAGGATGACGGGCGTGTCCGTACCGCGATGATACAGCGCGATGCCGCCAAAGGTAGCGTGGGATTGGGATGGACATGGAGGGACGCACCCCTCAACACCCGGCTGCATGTCTTTGCATCGCCGAGCTTGTCGAGTTCAGAATGGAGGTTGGTGAACAACGTGATGTATCCAACTCCATTTTCGTTTGCTTCTTGGGTGTCGCCTGAGCCGAGCCTGTTTTTCTTTGCTGCTGACGATAAGGACAGCAATGGGGATGGCCTCTCGGATGCTATGGCGCTCTACCATTATGGTCTAAACCCCAATCGGTGGAGCACCGCAGGCGGGGGTATTTCAGACAGGGAGATGATTTTCCGGTTCGGGCTCAGCCCGTTTCTGAGTAACCAGAGTGGAGACGGCTATAGTGACGACGAGGTCGTGAATTTTATGCACGCTGACCCCACCATGGCAAAACCCGGCGCCGTTTCTTCTGTGCGCTATTACTACGATGCCGACGGTCGCCTGACGGGGGCCTTCTCTGGGGAAAACGCGGGTGCGGTGACGCGCAAGCTCAGCCCTGCGAACAACGTTAAAGAGCAAATCAACCATCCATAAAACACCTTAAATCAGGAGATTTTTATTATGAAACAAACGCTTTTCGCGATTGGCGCACTTATTTCCGGCATTTTGCTTGCCGACCCTCTTCCCGGCTGGCAGGAAGCCCGTATGGAGCGGGTCGAGCCAGGTTTTCACGCATCCATTACGCCTGCCGTAGGCATGGAACCCGAGACGGTTCAAATGGTATCCGCATTCACCGAGCTCCCGCCGGCGGATGATAGCGAGTTGATTGAGCTTGCGTGGGGTTTGCAACACGACCCTGTGCGCATCTTTAACTACGTCAAAAACAAGGTTGACTACACGCCGACGTATGGATTGATGAAAGGCCCGTTGCTGACCTTGCAGGGACGAAGCGGTAACGACTGGGATCAGGCGGTCTTGCTGACGAAGCTGTTGCAGTTGAGCGGTTATTCGCCGTCCATCGGACACGGGATCATGCATATCCCGTTCACGGACGCAGAAAGCGGCTTTGACATGATGGACTGGCTGGGTGTTGTAAAGGGAGCCACCGACTACTGCCTCAGTTACGGCGGCATTCCGCATGGAAATTCCGGCCAAGTGGATGGCTATGCGGTCAACCGCGTTTGGGTGGAAGTCGCTATTGAGGGCGTGACCTACAAACTGGATCCGACCATCAAGCGGTATTCCCGTCCCCCTGCGACATCATTTTCGTATGGTTACAACAAATCGGACTTGCTTTCCATTGCTGGCGGGACGGTCGGTGCCGATTATGTCCAAAACCTGAATCAAAACGCCCTCTTTACCCATCTGGATTCGCTGGCGTTAAATTTGCGCGACGTGTTCAGGACGGAGCCGTTCGCCAACAAATCATTGGATAAAATATTAGGAGCGGATGCCATCATCGAAGAACCTGCGGAGGAGTTGCCGCAAACATTGCCGTTTTCCGTGACGGACGCCGGCGTATGGGCGCAAATTCCAGACGAATTTTATCATAAACTTTCATTGAAGCACGGAAATTTGGAAATCCCCAACATCAAAACCGCGGACCTCGCCAACCGTAGGCTGAGTGTTTTCTATACCCCAGTGCAAACACAACAACAATCCGCGCCGATTGAAGGCCAGATGTTTGAAACGATACAAGGCGTTTCAATTCCTCTGGTGAGTGAATTAAAAAAAATTGACATCACGGCTCCGCAAAACCTCGTCAACAAAGAATTATCAATGGAAAAAACATCCATACAAACACCTAAATTGGAAATAAAAGCGCTTGCGGAATCCGGGGAAGGTACACCCATTGTCCAGTTGGACGTGCAAACCATACCCCTTGATTTCGGTTCAATTGTGAACGACGGGATGCAATATTCTGAATTTACAATAGGCCCCATTCCCTTGCCTAATCCGCCCTCGCAATGGACATTTGAATTCAATATGCAAAACAATCCGCAAACCGCGTTTTATTACAATGCCGCGTCCGTTTTGCCTGGCTGGCGGCCCTCTGGGAGCATCAGCGGCATCACAGTGAATGCCCCGCATAATTTTGTTTTATACATACGCATGATTGGTGATGGTCAAACCGCAGGAGTTAAAACAGGGACATTTATATTAAAACTTAAGCCTGCGGGCAATCCTAATTGGTCGGATGAAATCACTTACCAATTGACAGGCACGGTCACCCAATTGCAACCCCAAACAAACACGATGGCATTTACGAACAGCGTCCCAGAATCAGGGGAGTATTCACAATATGACGGCAGGGTGTACGATTTGAAAGGAAACTATACCATGGAGGTGAAAATGCAAAACAATGGTGGCGGTACGGCATTCCGCCTTGTTGAGTTTGGTTATCTTCCGATGGATCTTGTCTCTGGCACCAAGGATTTTTCAAATTACACCATACCCATTGATTTGCCGTTTATCGTGCAATTCACGGGCGAGGGACAAACACCCGGCTTAAAAACAGGAAAATTAACCATTTCCATAAAACCTCCTGGAAACATCTCCTGGATGCAAATCATGGAATATAATTTATCAGGTACGGTCATTGAGTCGCCGCGCGCCACGATTTACCTGGACGACATACCGCTTGGTACAGAAACGGGGCTGATGGCGCCCAGCGTGTTCACCATTGATTTCAAACATCCATACACGGTGGGGGATGACGTCAACCAGACCTCGGAAAAAATGTTGCGACGCGGCGGCACCTACGCATTGCCGTACTCATTCGGGGGCGATGAAAACGGGTTGTCGTTGAATGCCAGAAGGCGGCAACTGCTCGCTTACAAGGAGCAGGGGCTTCCCGACGATTCCCGCGAGGTGATGACCGAAAACCTGAACATCATCGGGCGCCAGTATCTTGAGGAGTGCGCACTGGTGGAGGCGTTTGAGGATAAACTCTACGGCATCCGCCGCATCACGCACCACCGTATGGGTTACGCCGCGCAGGAGGCGGGCGCTTATGTGGACTTCCCCGCGTGCATCACGGGCACCTTCTGCAAGGATGTGTCGTTCGATGCCGCGTACCGGACTGTTTCGTTCTTCAACAGTATGTTGGAGCATTCCATTTGGGAGCAGACGCAGGGCAACGACGTACAGGCCGCCTCCACGGTGTCCTTGCTGGTCAAAGCGAATGCGGACGGCAAGCGGGTTTACCTCGCCAACAACGAAAGCCAGTACAACGCGTTCAGGGCAAGCCTGACGGATTATTCGCAATACGATTTGGCAAAATTTGCGGCCTATGCCCAAGCTGGCATCGGTCTGCTCCTGCCGCAAAGCGGCAACGTGTCGCTTGGGGATTACCAAGGATACGGCTGGGTCGGTTTTGGAAACGGTTTCGCGCTCATGGAAATCGCTGGCGGGTGGGGGGCGGCAAATGGCGGTTTCAACGGCTTGCTGGGGAGTTTTGAAAACCAGTTTATCTATCAAGTTGCCGAATCAATAAAAACACTGAATATGTCTATAAACTCCAGCGTATTTAACGATCCCATCTGCACCGCCACGGGTGGTATGCTTTTTGATAACACCGACCTCACGCTCGGGAACGGCGGATCGCCCGCCCGTGGTCTGGCAATCACGCGGAATTACAACAGCAACGCCAACAATGTGGCGTCACCGATGGGATGGGGCTGGAAGCACAGTTATGATACGCAAGCGCGGGAAATATCCGATTATATGCCCGCGCTCGGAGGACGTGCGCCACGTGACGCGCTGGCACTGTTCATCGCCAGCCAAATCAACATGGATTTGCTTGATGGCACGCCTGGTGCCAAGGAGTGGATGACCGCCGCATTGGTCACGCAATGGTTTTCCCAAAAACTCCGCAACAACGCGGTGGCGGTCACATGGGCGGATCGCGCCATGACGTTCACCCGCCATCTCGACGGCACGTACGAGCCTCGGCCGGGTGCCACCTCCGAACTCATCAAAGACATAAACAATGCCTACGCATTGACCCTTCGCGACGGCACGACCTACACATTCCGCAACGACGGGTTTCTGGGTTCCATCCAGGACAAGGACAACTGGACTATCATGCTCTCATACAATGCGCAGACCAATGTGACACAGGTCGCCGACCATTGGGGTCACGCGCTCACATTTAATTATACCGATGGCCGTGTCACGAGTATCCATGACAGTGCTGGGCGTTCCATACAGTACGGATACTCCCCCGTAGGCGACATAATTTCATTCACAGATCCTGAAAACAACACATGGACGTACTCGTACGACAACGCGCACCGTCTGGTGTCAGAAACCAACCCCGAGGGTTTGCGGACTGTTTACAACGTCTATGACGCACTTGGCAGGGTCAAGCAACAAACAAACGGCAGCGGAGATGTTTGGAATTACCACTGGACGGATTTTGAGAACAAAGAAATCGATCCCGCTGGGAATGAACGGATTCATTATTTCGATTCGCAATACCGACCGCTCGGGGAATCTGTGTTGCCGGGACTTCGGACATACATCGAATACGACGGTCAGGATCATCCCGTGGCAATGTGGGATGTGGACGGCAATGTGTCGTATGCGATTTACGACATCAACCATAACGTCCTCACGAATATCAACGCGCTGGGGGAAACCACAACCACGGTGTACAACGAACGGCATTACCCCGTGGAAATCACCGACGCGCTCGGCAACACAACACACATCGAATATGATGCCGCCAACCATCCGATATGCATCACCGATGCCGAGGGCGGTGTCACGCTCATGGAATATAATGAATTCGGGTTGCCCGCCAGCGTCACCGATCCCGATGGCGGCGTCACGCTCTACGGCTACTTGAGCAACCACGGCTTTGGTAATCCCACATGGATCCTGTTCCCTGACATCACCTATGTCAATAATGCTTTCGATGAACGTGGCGACCTCATCATGACCCGTGTCATGGACGACAACACGGTTTACAGCACAACCTGGACGGACTACGACAACCGCCGCCTTCCCGTCGCCGTCACCGCGCCGGACAACGGCATCACCTCCAACCGTTACGACGCGGTAGGCCGCTTGGTGGAGACGGTTGACGCGCTCGGGCGCAGCACCGTCACCACCTATACGCCCAATTACAAACCCGACACCGTGACATTGCCCAACGGCGCGGTCATCAAAAATTACTATGACGCATTGGACAATCTTGTAGCCGTAATGGATTCAAGGGGCGGGGTGTCAAGCAATGCGTTCAACTGCCTCGGGTGGAGGACAGCAAGCTGGGATTCGTATGGTCAACGGACATCGTATGTGTATGACAACAGGGGTAATGTCATCGCCGTCACGAATGCGCTTGGGGACGTGGTCGCGACGGAGTACGATGCGCTCAACAGGCCTTTCCGCGTAACGGATCCACTCGGCAATGTCTCCACCTCGACGTACAATGCCGTAGGGCAGGTGGTGTCCGCCACAGACCCGCTGAACCGTGTGCGTCAGTTTGCTTACGACGCGACAGGTCGAAACACGCATATCATCCGGCCGAGCGGGGCGACCGACACCTTCGGCTACTCCCTGAGCGGAAACCGCACGCGTTACACGAATGCGGAAGGGCATAGTTTCCACACGTCGTATGATGCCTTGGGGCGCCCCATCGCTGCCACGAATGCCATCGGCAAACAGGCTTTTAGCCGATCATACTTGGCTACGGGCAGTATCGCCACGCATGAGAATGGCAACGGGGAAATTACGGGATACACGTATGATTCTTGTAATCGTCTGATCAAGGAGACGAGCCTTGCGGACAATCAAGTGTCTGCCTTCTCGTATGATGTGGCGGGGAATATGCTCTCAGCGTCGAACGCCGTCTCACAAATGAGTTTCTCGTATGGCGCGTTAAATGACCTCACATCCGCCAACATGAAAATCTCCAGCCACACATTCCCGCTAAACTGGTCGCGCGATGTCGGCGGCTTGGTCACGAACATCACCTACGCAGTAGGCAAAGACGTGTCCCGCGCCCATGATTTGAACGGACGCCTCACAAGTGTAACGGATTGGCTGGGGCACACATGGACGTTTGCCTACGACGACGCGGGCCGCGCGATCGGCGGCACGTCGCCGGGCGGCGTTTCCCATTCCGTCGCGTATGATGCGGCGGGCAGGGTGTCCGCGTGGAACGTCGGCGACATCGCGGGACGCTCCATCACCCGCGATGCCGCAGGCCAGCGCATCCGCGACGACATCACAACCGGGCCATTGCCGAGCATCACCGAAAGCCGCCGCGCCGATTACACCTACGACGCCGCCGACAGAATCACCCACGCCACCGTCGCCACCGCGCCCACAAAGACCGCCGATGAAACCATGCGCATTGAGGATTTCATTTACTCTGACGACGGCGCTGTGGCATCCATCATGTCGGGCGAAGCAACCTTGTTCAGCACCGCTTACACGCCGCAAGGGCGGCTTGCCGAACTGGATGACAGGATATTCGAGTATGACGCCCTCGGTAATCGCGTCATTGCGGACGGACGGTTGTGGGTTCTCAACCATGATGATTCACGCAAACGCCCGATCATCGAGTGTCAACCCGACGGAACGCCAATCCGTTATTACATTTGGGGTCCGGGACGGTTATTGGGTTTCATTGACGCGGCCAACAACGCATTGACGGTCGCCCATTCAGACGAATACGGCAACATCATCGCTCTCACCGAAAGTAGCGGCGGCGTCTCCGCCGCCGTCTTTACCGCGCACTACGGCCCCCACGGCGACGACTGGGGAACCACGGGAACAAACCCCACCCCCTTCGCTTGGCTCGGCGGCCACGGCGTCCGTAAAATCGGCGGCGAGTATGGTCTCTACCTGACCACGCACCGCCTCTACTCCAGTGCCTTAAACCGCTTCCTCTCCCCCGACCCCCTCGGACTGGACGGCGGCTTGAACCTCTACGCATACGCCGAAAACAATCCCATGGCGAACATTGATCCAGCAGGGTTGAGTGCGGAAAAATTTAGTAACAGTAGTGTTGTTGGGACGGCGTGGAATATTTTTGCTGGCAACCCTGTCAATAATTTACTTACTCAACCCGATTTCGGATTATCATTGCTATCTGTAAATATTGTTCAGGCAGCTTCAAGTGCCGTCAATCCATTTACAATGGGAATATTGTCAAAAATTAGTTCTGGTCTAGACGACACAGTCGATTTAGCAAAATTAATAAATGGAAACAATCCGGTATATGGCTATATTGGAAAGGGTGTTCTGGCTTTCGACATTTGCAATATTGGCTATACCGCATGGACGGCTCCTGATGGATTCAAAACACAAACTGCTATTATTGAAACTGTAAGTTGGCTTGGAGGGAAGGCAAGTGGGTTTATCTTTGGGTTAGGTGGTGCCGGGCTAGGTTTCGAACTTGCCGGACCTCCTGGTGCTCTTTGTTTAGGAGGTGTATTGGCCGTGTACGGCAATTATGCAGGAAGTGATTATTTTCGCGGGGTAATGAATGATTACTATTACAACCGAAATCTTCAAAAAGATGCCCAAACTACTGTCAATGTCTCACCCATAGACTTCAACCCGAATAACTATCGTCCTCTCCGCTATTAGTTCCGTCACACGACAGCATCTCATCGGAGACCACCCTAACAACCGCAAAGGAACAACCATGAAAAACTTCTTCACAACCGGCATGAACGCGCGGAGCCTCGCCATCGCGCTTGGAATGGCGGCGGGCTTGGCGCACGCCGCGACGTGGTACGTCAACCCTGACGGGAATAACGGCAACGGGCAATCGTGGGCGACCGCGAAGCAGACCATCCAGGCGGCCATCAACCTTGCCGTCGCGGGCGACACGGTTGTCGTGACAAACGGCACTTACGCGCCCATTGTGACGGACAACAAAGCCATCACCATCCAAAGCGTTAACGGCGCGGAGCACACACTCATTGATGGCGGCGGCGCGAGCCGTTGCGCGATGTTGGGCGACGGGTCGGGGAATCAAAACAACACCCTCTTGGCCGGCTTTACCTTGAAGAATGGCTTGGCATCGGCCACCTTAGGAGGGGCGCAAGGTGGTGGAGGGGCGCAAGGCGGCACATTGAACAACTGCATGTTGACGGGGAATAAAGTGAGTGGTTTGGCCGTGTTGCTCAACCCTTGCGGTGGCGGGGCGTATGGCAGCATATTGAACAACTGTGTGTTGAAGGCAAATTCCGCGGGGGATGGCGGGGCTGGCCGCGGCGGCGGGGCATATCTCAGCACGTTGAACAACTGCACGGTGACGGAGAATCATGCGTATCATGGCGCCGGGGCGTATAGTTGCACACTGAACAATTGTTTGATAACAAAAAACTCCGTTTGGACAACGGCCGGCCAAGGCGGAGGCGCGTATGGCGGCACGTTGAACAATTGCACCGTTTCGGAAAACAAGGCAAATAATGGAGGCGGTGTCTATGAAAATTTGTTCGTTTCGTTGAATGTAAACAATTGTATCGTGTGGGAAAACGTGGATACGATCGGCGGGGCGGTCAACAATTATAATGGCGGCACCTTCAATTATTCGTGCACAACCCCATCACATTCAGGGACGGGGAACATCACCACGAACCCGATGTTCGCGGATGCGGCGAGCGGGAATTATTGGTTGCAATCGAATTCGCCATGCATCAACAAGGGGTCGAATGTGCTGGTGGTCGGGGCATCTGACTTGGATGGCAATGTCCGCATTTGGGGCGGCACGGTGGACATGGGCGCGTATGAACATGGATCCCCGCCTCTCGTCCAGACCGCGACGCTAAACCCCAACGGCGGAGCAAGCGGGACGGCGTCCGTCACCGTGACTTACGGCTCGGCCATGCCATCGGGCGCCGCCGCGCCGAGAAGGACGGGATACACGTTCCAAGGTTATTGGGACACGAGCGCCGCAAGCGGCGGGACGCAATACTACAACGCTTCGATGGGTTCGGTGCGTAATTGGGACAAAACGCAAAACACCACTCTTTACGCGCGATGGAATGCGAACACCCACACCGTGACCCTCAATCCAAACGGCGGTTCAGGCGGAACGACGTCCGTCACCGCGACTTACGACTCACCCATGCCGACAGCCATCGCTCCGACACGGGACGGGTATTATGTTTTTCTGGGTTATTGGGACACGGAAAACGCCAACGCCGGGACACAATATTACACCGCTTCAATGGAATCGGCGCGGAATTGGGACAAAGCGCAAAACACCACTCTTCACGCCTCATATGGATTGTTACCATGGTACGTGGACGCTTCGCAATTCGACGACAGCGGCGACGGCAGGAGTTGGGCGACAGCCAAAAAAAACATTCAGGCGGCGGTGGATCTTGCCGCTACGGACGACACCATTTATGTGACGAACGGCGTGTACGCATCGATTTCGACAGGAAACAAGGTCATCACCATCCAAAGCGTCAATGGCGCGGGGGACACCATCATCGATGGCGGAAGTGTGAGCCGTTGCGCAACGTTGGGCTCGGCAATCGGGCACACCAACACCGTGCTCAACGGTTTCACCTTGCGTAACGGGGTTATCGGTACAATCATGAATAACGGGATGGGTGGAGGCGCCTTTTGCGGCGCACTGAACCACTGTATCCTGACAGGGAATATGGCAAAGTTCGGGATGGGCGGCGGGACGTGTTACAGCATATTGAACAACTGCCTCCTGACGGGAAATACAGCGGGACAGTCTGGAGGAGGGGCGTATTTAAGCACCTTGAACAACTGCACGGTGACAGGGAACAAGGCGGATAGCATTGGAGGCGGCTCGCACAATGGCACGTTGAACAACTGCATCATCTGGGGAAACACCGATGTCAGGGACTTGGTGAACAACTATTCCGGCGGCACCTTCAATTATTCCTGCACCACACCCTTGCCTTTCAACGGGGCAGGAAACATTGCGACAGACCCGCTTTTCACGGACGCGGCAAACGGTAATTTCCGCCTCCAGCCGACCTCGCCGTGTACCCGCGCGGGCAACAACGCTTATGTCAACTGGGAATATGACCTTGACGGCCATCTGCGCGTTTGGGGTAGCACGGTGGACATGGGGGCGTATGAGTATATGCCGGTCGTCGTCACGGTGACGCTTGACGGGCAAGGGGGCGGCGTATCGCCCGAGAGCATCACGGTGATGCTGGGTGACACATACGGTATGTTGCCAACGCCAACCCGTACCGGATATGCCTTCGATGGCTGGTTCACCGATGTAGCGGGTGGCATTCAGGTCACTGCCTCGACTGTCGTGACGGTGGCTTCGGGGCATACACTTTACGCACGGTGGGTTTTTGGCAACTATTTCGTCGATGCCTCACGCCAAGACGACAGTGGCGACGGACGGAGTTGGGCGACGGCCAAAAAAAACATCCAAGCGGCAGTCAACCTTGCTGTTGCAGGTAATGTGGTTGTCGTGACGAACGGCGTGTACGCGCCGATTTCGACGGACAATAAAGCCATCACCATCCAAAGCGTTAACGGCGCGGACGTGACTGTCATCAACGGCGGCGGTACGAATCGCTGTGCGACGCTGGCAACAGTAGATGGGAACAACAACACCGTCCTCATGGGGTTTACGCTAACGAACGGACACGTCGAGGCTAAATACACGAACGATAAAACCGGAGGCGGCGGGGCGTATGGCGGCACGTTAAATAATTGCACGCTGACTGGCAATATGACAGCCGGAGAATTCATAAACACTGGGGGCGGCGGATCATATAGCAGTATATTAAACAACTGCGCGGTGACCGGCAACAAGGCGGGATGGGGTGGCGGCGGGGCATATGGTGGCACCTTGAATAATTGTATGTTGGCGGAGAACTCGGCAAGCTACGGCGGCGGGGCGGCTTTTGCCGTGATTAATAATTGCATATTGACGGATAACGAATCCTACAACGGCGGCGGAGCGGGCGACTGCGTGTTGAGCAATTGCGTATTGGATGGCAACAAAGCGGAGGGTGTCGGCGGTGGGGCTGTCTTCTCCACGCTAAATAACTGTACAGTGACGGAAAATACGGCAAGTAATGGCGGCGGAACGCATTTCGGAACAATGAACAACTGCATCATTTGGGGAAACATGAATCCCAACAACGCAACGAACAATTACAATGGCGGCACCTTTAGATATTCCTGCACCACGCCCTTGCCTAGCGGAACGGAAAACATAGGGATAGACCCGCGTTTCATGGATGCAGCAAACGGAGACTTCCGCCTGCAAACAAATTCGCCGTGCATCAACAAGGGAAGCAATGCGTATGTTATTGGAGATTATGACCTCGATGGAAATCCACGCATTTATGGAAGCACGGTGGACATGGGCGCGTATGAGTTTAACCCTACGGTACAAACCCATACCCTCACCACTCCTGTTCCCGTACCGTTCACATGGCTCACGCCGTATAGGGGGTGGCAGGGCGTGATGGAGTATGAAGCCCTCGGCAACTTGCGCGGCGCAAACGGTCGCTTCTTCTGGGAGTCGTATGTGGCAGGACTGAACCCGACCAATACGGGAAGCCGTTTCATCGCGCGTATCGCCATTGTGAACGGCAAGCCCACCATTACCTGGAATCCGGATCTCGGGAGCAAGCGTATCTATACCGTCATTGGCACACCCACACTCAATGTGAGCGAAAGCGAATGGCAGGACATCAGCCAAGAGACCGGTGGCGCGAATATGCATTTTTTCAAAGTCAGGGTGGAGTTACCTTGAAGGCGATGCGGGCGAATGTATTTCTTCCGTCCCATTCGGGCAACAACCTGATCAAAATCGTCTTCTGAGATTATCATGTGGACAGGTACACCATATCGGAGCATATCGCAGTCTGCAAGTAATCAGAGGTAATGGAGATTTTCACCAAACGGGCAACGTAGCGGCGGCATACCTACCACCGACATTCGTATTTGTTGACGGTGGCGGAGATGCCGCCACTATTTATGCAGCCATACAACGTTGCCCCACGATAGCACTAGGTAAGCAGCCCTTAAAAATTTTGAGCTTTTTCGGTTGACGGATTGGGCGGAATATTATATATTTATATTTGTTTTTTTCAGGCATAAAATGAAGCGTGAGACGATAGAGCGGAAGGGGAAGCCGACGTATGACGCGCCAGCGGCGCGGATGGTCATACGGCTGGTGGAGGTGCTGTGCGAGAGCGAGGTGCCGCTGGGGGTCACGGAACTGTGCCAGCGGCTGGGGTCGAACGCGAACATGGTGTTCCGCCTCTTGCAGGTCTTGGAGCAGGCGGAGTGGGTCATGCGCATCCCGGGGGTGAACCCCAAGTATGCGATGGGCCTGCGCCCGTTCCATTACGTCAGCAAGCCTGTCCGGCGGCTTGGGTTCCGCGAGGCCGCGGAACACGCGTTCAGGGCGTTGCATGAGCGGACGCGGCAGAGCTGCTATCTGGGCCTGATCGATGGTACGCGCACGTTGCTCATCGAGCATCTGGACGCGCTGGAGGGGGACATCCGCCTGAACGCGCAGCCGGGCGGGCGTTACCTGATGCACTGCGCCGCGCCGGGGAAGGTTCTGCTGGCCTACAGCGACGCGGCATTCGTCAGGCGGGTCGCCGCCGAGGAGGGCCTGCCCGCGCAGACGCCGCGCACCATCACGTCGGCAAGTGCGCTGGCGAGCGAATTGTCGCGTGTCCGCAAGCGCGGGTATGCGCTGGACATGGAGGAGTTCGCGAAGGGGCTGTACTGTTGCGCGGTGCCGGTGTTTGATGTGGAGAATGGGCTGGCGGGGACGGTCGGCGTGTCCGTACTGGCGCTGTACTGGACGCGCCAGCAGCTCGTGCGCGAGCTTGTGCCGGTGGTCATGGCGGCGGCGGATTCGATTTCGGAAGTGCTCGGCGCGACGCGACGGTGCGCGACAACGCACACAATAAGGAAAGAGAGGAAGGGATGAAAAAGGTCAGGGTTATCGTTGGCGCCGCGCTCGCGTGCGGGATGCTTCAGGCGCAGGTGCTGAAGGTGGGTACGGGCGCGTCGGAATTGGCGGACGCGAAGGCGGCCGGGGCGGAGGCCGCGGCGGCGGCGAAGGCGGCGCTGGGCGACACACCCGCAAA
The DNA here is from genome assembly GCA_009778475.1 of Kiritimatiellota bacterium. Taxonomy (GTDB): domain Bacteria; phylum Verrucomicrobiota; class Kiritimatiellia; order RFP12; family UBA1067; genus WRJS01. The sequence goes on from WRJS01000020.1 coordinate 36,536, forward strand.
GGCGGTCATCGTCTTTGCGGCGCGCGCGCAGGTCAACGCGGAGTTGGTGGAGGGCGTGGCGCAGCATTTCGGCAAGCCGCTGATCTGCGGGTGCGAGGGTTACTCCCCATTGACCTGCAAGGGCAACTTCGCGGAGCGCGGTCACGGGATACCCCACGGCGTGGCGGTCTTGGCGCTGGGCGGCGATACGGAGGTCACGGTGGCTGCTGAGTGCGTCCTTGACGGCGGCTTCGCGGCGAGCGGCGAGAAGTTGGGGGTCGCTCTCAAGGAAGCCGCGCAACGCGAGGCGAAGTCGCGGCTGGTGCTGACGTTCGGCAATCAACACGTCGGGGAGAACCAGCCGCTGATGGACGGTTTCTACAAGGGCCTCGGCGTGACCCTGCCCGTGGTGGGCGCGGCCGCGGGCGGGCAGGACGCGAAGGAGATTGTGAAGGGCGAGGTCGTCACGGGCGTGAACGTGGCGGTGCTGCTGTCGGGCGCGTACTCGTTCGGCGTCGGGCTGGCGGGCGGCGGGGGCGACCTCGCGCAGAAAGCGGCGGAGGCGTTCGCGGCCGCGACGACGGCGCACGGCGGCAAGCCCGTCGTGGCGTTCGTGTTCGACTGCGGCGGGCGGCGCGGCGATATGTTCAAACAAAAGACGCTGGCGGCGGAGTTCGAAGCGATGCGAAAGGCCGTCCCTGACGCGGCGCTGTTCGGGTTCTACGGCGGCGGGGAGATCGGGACGGCGGACGCTGGCGAGCGTTCGCGGGGTGTCGGCTTCCACATCGCGGTCGCCACGCTTTACGAATGATGCGCGTAACCGAGCAGAGGATAATGGACGAATAATCTCACACAAAGGCACAAAGGTCACAACGTATTTTCTGGCAGGAATACCTTTTACATATTACCTATTACTTCCTTTTGTGTCCTTTGTGCCTTTGTGTGAGGATAAAAAAACGGAGGTTTATTTTAGACAGGATGAACAGGATTTCGCAAAATTGTTTTTTTAACCACAGATTACGCAGATAGTTTTTTTATCTATGAAATCTGTGTCATCTGCGGTCAACGAAAAGGAGGAGCGTTATGCGTAGATTATGTGCGTTACACATATTGCTAATGGGTATCTGCCTGGTCTCGCAGGTTGGCGCATACCCGGTAGAGCTTAGAGGGATGCAAAATATGGAGCCGCCCAGAAACGGGAAGCCCCGCCCGCCGATTATGGTTCCTGCGGGAGGCGACAAGCTGCTGTCACGCGGCTGTCCAGTCACGTCAAGCACCAAGCCGGAACAGGGCGATCTGGAGTCAATCACGGATGGGGACAAGGAATGCGACCAGAGCGGTCCGGGTTACGGTGAAGGCCCTACCCTGCTCAAGCTCGCGGCCGGCATCCAGTGGTTGCAGGTTGACCTGCGCACGTCGCAGGTCATCAACGCGGTCTGCATCTGGCGGTATCACTGGGTGCGCTGTGTTTACAGGGACGTGGTTGTCCAGCTTTCGGACGACGCGGATTTCATCGACGGCGTGACCACCGTGTTCAACAACGACCACGACAATTCCGCTAGGCTTGGCGTGGGGGAGGACAAGGAATATATCGAGACGAACGCGGGCAGGCCGATCCCTGTGCCGGGCATCCGCGCCCGATACATCCGGGCGTACAGCAACGGGTGGTATAGACCGGGTGGGTGGCTTGACCCGTTCAACTACTGCACGGAGATTGAGGTTTATGGCGGCGAATCCACGTCTGAAGAAAAAGTTCCGATAAAGATTGAGTACCCAAAACCGCCGTTCACGTAAACCTTGCGCAAGGTTCAAATGAGGACGCTGTGATGACCGGAAGGCGATGCCTCTTCAGATGGCGAATCACCGCCACCGCTTGTGCGACCACAGGTATTGCTCAGGGTAGCGGCGGACGAGGTTGCCGAGGCGCTTGTTCATCTCGATGAGCAGGGCCTCGATGTCCTTCTCCTTATCGCCCGTCGGGGTGAAGCGGATGGGCGGCTCGGCGACCAGGCGGTACGTGAAGAGGCCGTCGCGGAGGATTGAGCCGACGACGATGGGCATCTTGGTCGCGAGGTGGATGCGCGCGGGCGAGGTGTGCGTGTAGGCCGGGCGGCCGAGGAAGTCAACCTTCACGCCGTGGCGCGCGCCCGCGTGCTGGTCCATGACGATGGTCAGCGCGGCCTTCTGCTCGAGCCACAGCTTGATGACGCCGGGCGTGAAACCCTGCGACTTCGGGATGACGGTGATGTTGCCGCGGAAGTGCTTGGCCTTCAGGAAGCGCTCGACGATGGGGTTGTTCAGCGTGCGGGCGATGGTCACCATCGGGCGCGTGAAGGGGATGATGGTGACGGCGGCCTCCCACGCGCCGTGGTGGCCGGTGAGGAGCATCATCGGCGTGTCGGTCTGCTCCATCAGCAAGTCCCAGCCGTCGGCCTTGTCGCCCTCCAGCACGACGTGGTCGCGCCAGTTCTCGGCGGTGACGACCAGCGGCACCTTCATGGACTCGCAGATGTGGCCCGCGAAGTGGCCGAACGAGTGACGCGCGATGCGGTCGGCCTCTTTCGGGTCGCCCGTGATGCTCGCCCGCAGGATGTTGTCGATGGCGATCCTGCGGCGTTTGCGGAAGAGCGGGTACGCCGCGCGCCCCAGCCCGAACCCCAGCGCGTACGCCTTCGAGGCGGGGATCAGCCCGTAAAGGAAAATCGCGAAACGGACAAACACATACTGGACAGACCAGCCTATGGTGCGCAAAAATTTCATACGCCGATAAATATACCAGAATGCGGCAGGTTTTTGTAGCAGGATTTTTTTCCGCAGATGAAAATCGACTTCGCGTAGAGGTACAGCCAAAGGAGGGTAGAAGGCTTTTCATCAATGCGCAATCCGAGGCGAGGTCACAACCTGAAATGAACCGCGAAAAACACGAAAGACGCGAAAATTCATGAGCACTTTTTTATTGGGGGTTAAATCTTTTTTGCGTATTTCGCGTGTTTTGCGCTTAAACCGGTCTTGCATCTTGCGGTTTCAGGACAGTTCTATAGTATTTTTACTCAACATTGGTACATTCTTCTTAGCCCCGAAGGGGCGGAAAGCAGTAGCGTAGGGCGTAGCCCTACGTTTGGATGCAACATAAATGTTAAGCCCTCGTTAGGTAGGGCTCTGCCCTACGCTACTGCTTGCGGGGCTTCGCCCCTTGTGTACTAATGTTGAGTAACGTCACTATATCATTCCGCAGCAAGCCCAATGAAGAGTCGGGGCGGAGGGGCGGAGGCAAAAAAATCTGCGCAACCCGCATGATTGCTGGACAAAAAA
>WRJS01000021.1 GCA_009778475.1 Kiritimatiellota bacterium
AAAGGCGGGGCGGGAATGAGTGAAGCGCGCGGACGGGACGTTCATCACGGTTCAATCGGCAAACGATTTGAATCTGGACAACACAACCGAGCCGCTTCACTTCTACGACCCCGGGCTGTTCCCGGGGGTGTTCGGGGAGCAACCGCAAAGTATGTTCAACATGGGGGACGATTAAAATGAAAGCGGCGAGAACTACAGGAATACTGGTGTGCGCTTTTGCGGCACTCATCGGGACGGCTGATGATATGCAGCCCGGCAGAAAGGCGGATATCCTCAAGCCCGCGTTTCAGCGGCAGGAGCAGGCGCTGCTGCGGCTTATGGACAAATGGATAGCCGACGGAATGGAGTATGACGTTAAAATAGAAGAGAGAGAGGTTTTCCCGTCCAAGAAGTTTACGCTGGAAAAGACAACGTCATTTTTTCACTTCGTCACGCTCCCCGCAGAAATAGAACAGGGAATCAGAGGCCTTAACCTTGTCAAAATGGAAGGGCGCCTTAAAATGCCTGGGCTTGTTTTGAAATACAGCGACAACCCCCAATACTCTTTCGCAATAACAGTCTTTTACATAGCGACTCTCAGTTTTAGAGCAGACGGGGGGTGGCAAGGGCAGACGCTTGATGCCATCGCCAGCAAGGACAGGGACGGGTGGGATAAGGAAAGCGTCAAGAGGATGACCGCAGGGTATGCGCCGAGCCTCCTGTATTACTATGACTGGGAGGTTTTCTCGTCATGCGCAATCCCTGACGTGTATGCGGCGGAAGTCCTTGAATCAGGCAGTCAGGCGAAAGGTTTGAAAGAAAAGATGCATCTTTGTATTGATGATGACAAACGCAGGCTACTTGATAATCGCAGAGATTTCGTCACATGGAGCCGGGAAAATAATGCAGGCAAAAAAAACTACCTCCCCGCGCTGATGATGGGACTGTTCACCGTGGACGGCTACGCCTTCGACGACGGGACGGGTGCTTACGCCATGAACGAACGCGGGAAGATGCTGATGGACTTCATCGCCGAGTTCCCCATCCCCGAGAACGCCACACGGCTGCAAGCCGTGATGGACGGCGGTAACAAGGACGAGATCGAGGGCATGATGAAGAAACACGGCACGGAGGCGAAATGGAAAGAGCTCCTCAAAAAACCCACCCACCCCGCGTTCGCCAAATACCCGCAGGACTGACCGCGGGCAAAGGCGACCGCAAAGCACGCAGGGGCATCCGGGAGCGCAGGGCATCCGGGAGCGCAGGGCTTCCGCCCTGCCTATCATTCGGCAAGGCGGAAGCCTTGCGCTCCCAGCACCTTGCAAGGCGGAGGCCTTGCGCCCCCGGCACCATGCAAGGCGGAAGCCTTACGCTCCCGGCGCCATGGCCGCGTGCCGTTTGAGCCTGACTATTCAAGATGACTGGTGGCATGACGGGGACGCGCTTCTCGGGCACGGTTTCGCTTATTTCCAGTATGAGGGGCCGGACCGCGGGCAAAGGCGACCGCAAGGATCGCAAAGGTGAATCCCCGCCCAAGCTCCCCGCACCCTTCCGGGCGTGGTTCATTTAATATTGCAATTTGCAATTTAAAAACCGCCGCCTGTCCCGTTTGACATTCCGACCAGACTCTGCTATAATCAAACATTGTATTTTTAATTGTGAAAGAGGTATCTTATGAAACACTTGTTTACGGTATTCGCGGCCCTCGGGTTTGGTCTTTCATGCGCACACGCGCAAATTCCCGTCCTCACATACAACGGCGCATTCGGCGGCGACTGGTTCGCCTCGGGTGTGTGGCTGGATGAGCAGGGGCAGTCCGTGGATTGGGCGGATGGCTCGGTCGCGGTCATCACCAACACGAGCCTCAACAACGCGAACATCAACCTCTCGGCGGATGCGGTGGTGCATGGGTTTTGTGTCACCATCAGTTACCGCACTTACATCAATGGCAACGGCAAGCTGACGCTGGGCGCGGGGGGTATCGTCGCGGACATGGGCGGTGAATTCAACATTCAGAGTGAGGGCGGCCTGCACTTGGCGGCGTCGCAGGAGTGGTTCTCTGCGACGGGCTCGATGTTCTGCCTCGACGGGCGCCGCGCCATCACGTCGGCGCCGGGCGTCGTGCTGACGGTCAACAATGGGCAGCTGCGCGCGAACGCGGGCGGCGGCCTGACGGATCAATGCACGATCATCATCGTGGGTGAGCGCGGTTCCATCTCGCCGTCGCCCTCGGGTGAGCTCGGCACGAACAAACTCATTTTCGAGGGGCCCGGCACCCGTTACAATTCCACGGGCGACAACCCCGCGTTCATCGGCGAGCCTTCGACGGGCAGTGAGTTGCTGCTGAACAACGGGGCGTCGTTCAATGTGGGCGGCACGAAGGAGTACCGCTTGCCGCTCTTGACGGTGGCGTCGCCGACGGGTACGGTCGCCTCGGCGATCACGGGCGGGGATTTGTCGCTGACCAACGCGGAGACGGTGTTGCACATCGAGGCTGACGCGGAACTCAACATCTCGGCGCGGCTCGCCGACGGCCCTGCGGGCGCGTCGGCCGTGCGCAAGACGGGCGCGGGCGCGTTGCTGTTCACGCGGGAGCAGTTGTTCAGCGGCGGGCTGGCGGTGGACACGGGGGATGTGGCGGTCTCCGTGGCGAACGGTCTCGGCGCGGGGGCGGTGACGCTCGCGAGCGGCATCGCGCTGGAACTCCTGCCGGGCGCGTCGGTCGCGAACGCCATCGGCGGCGCGGGCGCGGTGGTGAAAACGGGCGCGGGCGCGGCGACGCTCACGGGCGTGAGCACCTACACGGGCGGCACGGACATTCAGGACGGCACGGTGCGCGTCAACGCGCTGGCGGCGTTCGGCGGCGGCACGGTCGCGCTCAACGGCAACACCATCGCGTTCGTGAACAACATCACGCTCACGGCGGCGGCGGTTTTCCCGAAGGTGCCGGGGGCGGGCGTGTTGAAGGCGGAGGCGAACACGACGCTGACGTGGGCGGATGACTACGCGGCGGCGCAGGCCTTGCGCCTGGAGGCGGACCTGCTGGGCAACGTCGTGGTCACGGGCAGCCTGACGGGCGCGGGCTTCGTCAAGACCGACCCGGGCAAACTGAGCCTCTCGGACGTGACGGGCTACACGGGCGTCATCCGCGTGGAGAACGGCATCCTGTACATCGGCGACACCTCGGTGCTGACGGGCGACGTCACGATCGAGACGGCGGACAGCGGCGCGGTGCAACTCGACTCCATCATGGGGCAGAACCTCGCGCTCATCACGGGGACGGCGAACATCGTCTTTGCCGACGGCGCGGCCATCACGCTCGACACGGACATGGTCGCCGCACCGTCCGTCGTGCTGAACGAGACGCTTGTCATCTCCGACCTCTCCGGCGCGGGCGACCTCGTCAAGATCGGCCCCGGCACGATGGTCGTCACGAACGCGCCCAACTTCACGGGGCGGGTGTTCGTGCTGGACGGCACGCTCGTCGCCGAGACCCCGCTCGGCCAGCAGACCATCACCGTCTCCAACGGCACGTTCCGCGTGAACAACGCGACGCTCGCGAACAACCCCCTCGCACTGCTGGAAGCGACCGCCGTGCTGGCGGTCACCAACTCCGGCTCGCTCGGCGCGGGCGCGCTCGCGGTGAACGTCGGGCGGCTGCGCATCGAGGCGGGCGGCACCGTCGGCACACGCGCCGTCACGGTCAGCGGCACGGGACGGGTGCTGGTCGCCGACGGCGCGGGCTTCGACAACGGCCTGCTCACCATCGGCGGCGGCAGCAGCACGCTGGAGTTCATCGCGTCCACGGTGATGACCAAGGCCCCTGTCATCGCGGGCAACTGCTGGTTCTACGCGCCCCCCGGCATCGAGGCCGAAATCAACCAGCCGGTGAACACCTCCGCGAAAGCGAAACTCATCGTCAACGGCGGCGGCCGCATCACGTTCTCCGGAGGCGGCGACTTTGCCCACGCCAGCGAAATCTTCGTGCAGCAGAGCGGGACGGAGTTCGTCGTGGTCTCCAACAAGGTCACCATCTCGTGGTACGCCGGGTTGGAGGTCGGCGGCAAACTCATCCTCGTCAAAGACGGCGGCGAGATCGAGATTACGGGCGGAAGCGCCTCCGCGGTCCATGTCGGCGCGAACCAGACCGGCACCTCCACCATCGAGGTCGGGGAGGGCGGCACGCTCAATATCCTCAACGGGACGAATTTCAGGCTCGGCTACAACGCCAACGCCATCGGCGTGCTGCGCATCAGCGGCGGCACGGCATACCTCCCCGATAACAACATTTTCGGCGTCGGCGACAATACTGGCGCCACCGGGCGCGTGGAGATCGTCAGCGGCACCCTCCACACCAGCCGACCCATCCGCCGGAACAATGACGGCAACGGGACCGTCATCTTCAGCGGCGGCACGTTGCAGTCCGACGGCGTCAACAGCCCCGACCCGTGGATCGCCGACAACATCCCCGTCATCGTCGAGGCGGGCGGCGGCACTATCGACGTGAACGGCCTGGAGATGACCATCGGCGCCTCCGCCATCACCGGCCCCGGCACCCTCACCGTGACCGGCAACGGCATCGCGCACTTCGACCGCCCCGCACCCGACTGGACCGGCGGCGCCGCAATCGACAACTGCACCCTCCGCGCGAGCGCGACCAGCGCCCTCGGCACAGGCGTGGTGGACATCGGCGACGGCACGTTGGACATCACCGACGACGCGCTCCTGCCCAACGCCATCCGCGCCGACGGCGGCAACCTCCACGTCGGCGAAGGCCTCACCGCGCACACTGGCATCGCCCTCAGCGGCCGCATCACCAAGACCGGCCCCGGCGAATGGGTCGCCGACGCGCTCTTCGACGACGCCGACCTCTCCATCGCCGACGGCCAAGTGACCGTCGCGCCCTTCGCCGAAGCCCTCGAAGGCCTCGCCGTGGCCGCGGGCGCACCCGCCGCCTTCTGGGTTGACGCGACCGTGGCCGCCTCGCTCGCCGCCAACGGGAGCGGGCAGGTCAGCAGGTGGTTCGACCGCCGCACCCCCGGCGACCTCAACGGCTTCTACGCCTCCCAGATGTACAACGCCCCCGTGCTAACCCCCGCCCAACTCAACGGCCTGCCCGTCGTGGACTTCGGCAACCTCGGCCAAGACGGCCAGGCCAACGACAACCGCCCCATGGTGTTCAAGGACTACCTCGACAACATCCGCACCGTGTTCTGGGTCATCGGCTCGAAGAACGGCGGCGGCTTCCTGCTCGGCGACTCCAAGGAGGTCGGCGGGGCGCGGCACTTCCACCGCGCCGCCGGGTCGGGCCTCTACGGCGGCAATCCCTCCGACCCGCTGTGGCGCTGGCAAGACCCCTCGAAAAACGCCGCCCCCAACGGCGAGACATGGATCAACAAAGAACCCGTGGACGGCACAGTGACCGGCCTCAGCGGCGACTTCGACCTCGTGGCGTGGCGCCTCTCCGAGACCGACGACACCAACGACAGCGCCGCCGGGGCAATGTGGTTCGCCGCCTGCTACGCTCCCAACACCGGCCGGCTCAACGGCGGTCAAGACCTCGGCGAAGTCCTCATCTTCACCAACCGCCTCACCGACGCGGAACTCCGTCTCGCCGAATACTACCTCGCCCGCAAGTGGTTCCCCCACCTCGCGCAGATGCCCGCCGCCCGCTCCGTCTCACTCGACACCGAAGGCGTCGCGTTCGTCAACGCCCACACCGACACGCTGCGCGTCAGCGAACTCATCATCAACGCCGCGAACGTCACCGTGGGCGGCCCCATCGCCGCCGCCAAACTCACCGTCACCGCCAACGGCGCACTCCAATGCGAACGCCTCCAGACCCTCGAGACCGCCGCGCTCGAACTCGAGGACGGCGCCACCATCCTGATCGACGCAACCCTGCTCGGCGACTACCCCGCGCTCATGGTGACGGGCGACGTGACGCTCCCGCAGAACGCCGCGTTCCGCTTCATCGGCTCACCCAAGCCCCCGCCCAGCGTCCTGCTCGTCAGGGCCACCGGCACGGTCAACGGCGCGGCCCTCTGGCAAGCCCCCCCCGGCCCCTCCCGCATCGAGGTCAAGGGCGCGGACATCTGGCTCAAAACCGCGCAAGGCACAATCATCATCCTGAAATAAGGCCTCGATGAAACTGGACATCGAAAACCTCTCGTACCGCTACACCGCGACCCCCGCGCTGGACGGCGTCTCGCTGTCCGTCGCGGCGGGGCAGCTCGTGACGGTCATCGGGCTGAACGGCGCGGGCAAGACGACGCTGCTGCGCTGCCTCTCCACCCTGACCGTCCCGCAGCGGGGGACGATCTTCTGCGACGGGCAGCCGCTGGCGCGTTCGGACATCGCGCTCCGCCGCCGCATCTTCTTCATCCCCGACACGCCGCAGCTGTTCCCCGACAGGACGGTCATCCAGAACCTCGCGGTCATCTCGCGCATCTACGGCGCGGACACGCCCGACGCGCCCGAACGCGCCATCCGCACCCTGCGCGAACTCGATATGCTCCCGCACGCCTACACGCCCGTCCGCGAGCTCTCGCGCGGGCAGCAGTACAAGACCGCGCTCACGGCATTGGTGCTGGTGGACGCGGATCTGTGGCTGCTGGACGAGCCGTTCGCCGCGGGCATGGACCCGCTCGGCAACGCCTTCCTGCGTAAGCAGATCCGCGCCGCCACCGCGCGGGGCAAGACCGTCCTCTACACCACCCAGCTTCCCGAGCTCGCCGAGCAGTTCTCGGACACCCTCGCCGTCCTCCACCAAGCCCGCCTCTGCGCCTTCGCCCCCGTGGCGGACATCACGGCGCAGTTCAAGGGCGCCCCCGACGCGCTGGAGGCGTTCTTCCAGTCGCTGCGCGACCCGCCGCAATGAAACCGAAACGCCGAGACCCCTTCATCCGCGCCTGCCGCGCCCTCATCGAAACGGAGTGCGCGCGCGACCCCCGTTTGCGGCGGCAGCTGAAAAAAACGTGGACGCTCACAAAAATCGCTGGGGCTGTTGTCTTGACCCTGTTCTGCTGTTGTGTGTTCGTTGCCCTCCCCCTTCTCGCCCTCAGCCGCCTCGCCCTGCAAGGTCACGAGCCGCCCTCCGTGTGCCTCTACGGCGCAGTCATCGCCGCGCTTTGGTGCGCCATGTTCATCTTCATCCGAAGTATGCTCGCGCCGAGGTTTCCCGCTGTCCTTTTTCATGTGCCGCTTGCCCCGGCAGACTATCGCGCAGAGATGCGCTGCCATCTCCTCGCCCTCCCGTGGGCGTTCTGCCCGAGCATCTTCCTGCTGTTGTGCGGCATCGCGTTTTTCGGCGGCGCGTCGGGCTGGGCAACCGTCCCCCTCATTTTCACGCTCGCGATCCTCTGCGCGCTCGCAAGCGTGGCGGCCGCGTTATGGCTTAAGCAAAGCACTGTCCCGACGGGCTGGTATTTTTTTATCACACTCGCGATATTTGTTGCGACGCTTATTTCGGCGGCGGTGGAGGACACATCCCCGTGGCTGTTCGAGCAGGTTGAGAACCACGCCGAAGCAATCGCCCTGCTCATGCCCGGCGGGTGGGCGGCGGGCGTGCTTTCGGCACACGCGCAGACATTTTCGCGGGCGTGGTGGTGTGCGCTGATCCCCCTCCTCGGGCTGTCCGCATCCCTGCCGCTCGCGTTGCGCCGACTGGAACGGCATTACACGTTCGAGAGATTCCTCGCCACGGACTGGGGGTGCGCGTTACGCAACGCGGACGACGATGACGATCAAGACGGGGAACTCATCGACCGCGACCCGCCCCACCGCCCCGCGCCCGCGGCAGGCGAGCCGGATGCCGACACCGTGCGCCGCCACTGGGCGCCCGTGTGCGAGACCTCCCGCACCGGCTGGCTGGAGCGTCTTTTCATCCGCCGCCTCTCCCCCGAAGAGAAAATCACCCTCGAACACATCAGCCCCCGTTTCCCGCGCTGGACGCTCTGGATGCTCCGCGCCCTCGGGGCTTGGGTGATTGCCGTCGCGCTATTCGTCTGCTGCCGGAACATCAATTCGGGCAGCATTGCTTACCAAGTGGCGGGTTCCGCGATGCTCGGCGCGTCACTCATCCTGCTCGCCGTGACCTGTCCCGGCATCACGGATTTGAGCAGAAAATCCACTTGCCAATGGGTTCACCCTTTCCCCCTCCGGCAATGGTTCCACATCCGCCAGAAAGCCGCCTATATTCGGTGCGCCGCCGTCGCCCCCGTTTACCTCGCCATCGGCGGCGTGATCGCATACCTCTCGCACACCCCCGCGCCCCTCCTTGTCCCCGTCAACATCCTGCTCATGACAACGCTGGGACTCCCGCACCTGGTACTCCCGCACCTCTGCCTCTTCACCACGGAGCCAATCGCCTGTCAAGGGTGGCTGCGGGCAGGACTGCAAGCCTTCACCCTCATCGCACTCACCATCCTGCTGTTCGCGTCAAGCATCGTCAGCCTCGCCTGGATAACCCACCCCCTCCGCTCACTCCTCTGCGCCCTCACCTTCATCCTCCTCTGCCGCCTCTGGAAACGCTATTCCCTCTTCCAGAACGACCGCGGATATTGCAATTAACCTGACCGCGCAGGATGGATGCTCTTGCGCGGTGGAGTACGGTGGCTAACCGCAGTCTTCATCAACCGCCGTTTTGAGTTTTTAATATTAGAGACTAAAAAAAATAGTTGACCCCGCGCCGCCAAAGGGGTATCTTAAAAAAACTCACGTTAACTAGGGAGGATTGAATGATGATGACGAGACATGACTGGATGGCAGGCGCGATGGCTTGCCTCGCATTGACGGCGGCAAACGGTTTTGCGCAAAAGGCCGAGCACCCGGACTCAAAGGACTGGAAGCCCCTCTTCAACAAGGCGCTCGACAACGCCGTGTTCGAGAAAGGTATCTGGTATTACGACGACAACGGCGACCTCACGGCCACCGAGGACAAGATTATCTGGACTGCGGACGACTACGAGAATTTCGTGGTTGACCTGGAGTACCGCTGCGGGCCGAAGGCGAACAGCGGCGTGTTCATCTACTGCTCCGACGTCAAGGACTCGACCCCGAACTCGATCGAGGTCCAGATACTCGACAACAATGCGGATGTCCATCCGACGTGGCGCAACGGCGGACTCTTCGGCCACCTGGCCCCGAAGGTGGACAACGTCAAGCCGGCCGGCCAGTGGAATCGCATGACCGTCACTGCCAAGGGCAAGATCATCCACGTCATCGTCAACGGCGAGGTCACGGTCGATAACGCGGACATCTCCAAGTGGACGGACGCGAAGAAGAACCCCGACGGCTCGGACATCCCGCCGTGGCTCAGCAAGCCCATGGCCGACCTGCCCACCAAGGGCCGCATCGGGTTCCAAGGCAAGCACGGCGGCGCGCCCATCTTCTTCCGCAATATGCGCGTGAAGCAACTCTAACGAGGAATTAGGAGTTAGAAATTAGGAATCACTTGCCGCGCATTCCTGATTCCGGATTTCTAATTCCGGATTCCTAATTTCTAATTCCTAATTCTTCATTCCTAATTCCCCCAGGGGGTCCCTATGCGCCTCATCTCGCTCGTACTGTCTCTGCTCGCTGCAACCGCCCTCCACGCCGCGCCCGTCGTGCGGTGCCACAGCATCCTCGTGAACCCCTCCACCGGCCCCGTCGCCGAGTTCGACATCTCGTCCGACACCGCATGGAGCGGCACGCTCACCCTCACCCCGCCAGACGGCTGGACGCTCGCCCCCGCGTCGCACGAGATCGCCCTGCAGGCCGGCGAGTCCAAGCGCATCCCCTACCACATCGTCAAAGCCCGCGAGACCCCCGAGAACGCCTACCCCTTCACCGTCGCCCTCTCCGGCCTCCCGCCGCAGACCCAGATCCTCCGCGCCGCCAGCGCGCCCTACTACAAGCCCAAAATCGACGGCAGGCTCGACGAGTGGAAAGACGCCATCCCCATCCGCTTCGGAGACCCCGGCGAGCAAACCACCCTCCGCACCTATTGGAACCAGACCGCGCTCTGCTTCGCCATCGAGGTCGAGGAGAAGGCCCTCGTCCCCTCCGACAAAAAGACCGCCGACGGGCGCTTCGATGCCGTCCAGCTCTACATCGCCCCCAAGGGCGCCACCGCCAAACGCCACGAATTCCTGATCGAGCCGGTCAGCAAATCGAAGGCCGTCTGCAAACGCCTCGCCTCCCCCGACGGCGCCGACCACAAGGACGGCACCCTCGAGAAAGGCGCCGCCGTCGCCATCCGCAACAGCGGCGGCGTCACCACCTACGAGATCGCCATCCCCCTCGCCCTGCTCCAAGGCCTGCGCGTGGACACCGGCAGCGAGTACCGCCTCGGTCTGCTCGTGCACGACCCCGACGGCAGCGGCCTGCGTGACCTCGGCACCGCCATGAACCTCCCCCGCGCCGCCCGCGTCTCCCTCGTCACCCCACCCTCCTGCTGGACCCTCTGGAAAGGCGGCTGCTGGGACAACACCTTCTTCGACGGCGGCACCGAGTTCGGCTTCTGCACCTCCATCCACTAGTGTCCTCTAAAATACAGATGACGGGACAGAGGATTACCCTGTTTGGATGGCGAGACATGGAGGACGCTCGCCCTCCATCGTGAAATCTGTATTTTACAGGACACTAGTGCATATTCGCGAGAACCCGAACACATCGGCGGAAACACGCCGTTTGATCCAAGAGATGGATACACGAGTTCAACTATCCTGCTCACCTTGAAGCGGCGGGCGACCTCGGCTTGCGAGCCGCCCCCTTCACGAATTCAACGATTCGATCCCTCAGTTCTAATGGGGATGGATTCATGCCGCCCATCGTAGCATGAAGTAACGACGCGGTTCTTCAAGGTGCGGGTGTTTCGGGCTCAGTCGGCCTTATTCCGCCAGTGCAGCGCAGAGGCGGCATCCGGCGCAGTCGGGCTGGGCGTTGAGGCAGAAGTCGGTGTGGATCTGCAACAGGCCCTGCTGGAGCAGGCCGTTGTCGGCGTAGAGGGCGGCGGGGTTGTGGTCGCGCCCGAAGAGGTGGAGCGCGGTCAGGCGCATGGGCGCGGAAATGTCCTCGGGCGGAAGGTGGTTGACGGCGCAGTGCGTGTGGCTGCCCTCCGCGGCCGCGAAGGGGAGGATCACGTTCACGAGGATGGCCGCAGTGCGGTTATCGCCGAGCAACGCGTGGTTGCGCGATGCGTCGGGCGCGGAGGAGAACGCGAGCCGCTGGTTCCAGAAATCCCATTCGCAAGCGTTCTCCAGATGCTCCGCCACATAGCGGAACCATGCGTCAGGGTGGTTCGCCATGAGCCGCCCGGTGTCGCCCAGCAGATCGTGTGTGTCGCTGAACAGCGCGGCGGCGGCGGCGAGACGGCGCACGGGGGAGTTGTGGGGGCGGATGTTGTGGAGGCACCACGGGGTGTCCTCGGGAAGGGTGTCGCCGGACTGCTTCCACCACGTGTCCCAGAGGGCGCGGATGAAGCGCTTGCCTTCCGCGTCGGGGGCGGCGTCGGGCTGGGGGAGGAGGCGCGACGCGCCGAGCAGGGCGGCGAACGCGCCTTCGCGCGAGGCCTCGCGCAGGGCGGCGGCGGGCACGAGCCGGGCGAGGGCGCGGAAGGGGGGCTGGTTGTTCTTGTACCCGAGCGCGGCCATGACCTCTTCGTAGAAGACCTGCTGGCGGTCGCCGGACTGGTTGAGGCGGGCGAGGATGCGGGCGGCCTTCTCGCGCAGGCGGTGGTGGCCCGCCATGCGGAGGGTTTCCTTTGCGCGGGCGGGGTCGTCCTTCAGGAAAACGGAGCAGGGGCGCGGGGTCTCGGGCAGGGCGGCGTGGGGGTAGGCCTTGAGGTCGATGTCGTCGAGCGAGAGGTCGGCGCGCGCGGCAAGCGGCTCGGCGAGGGGGAGCGGGCAAACGGCAGACGGGAGGGTCTTGGCCGCGGGGCCGGCGAACCATGTGACGTGCGCGATGACGTTGGCGTAGGCGGGGTCGGCGCCGTGGCGGTGCGCGTCCCAGTCGGCGGGGCGGACGTGGACCTCGATGTCGCCGCGTATGCGCCGCGCGCCGGGCTGGATGAGGAGCGTGGCGTTGATGAAGTCAGGCCCGGCCTCGAGGTTCCACTCGCCGGGCTCGATGACGGTGAGGGTCTCGCCGCCCGCAAGGGGGAAGGCCTTAGGGCGGTAGCGCGAGTCGAACCAGATGCACTGGAGGTGCCGCTCGCTCCAGTGGAAGGCGGTGCGGTAACGGGCCGAAGGCTCGTGCGCCGTCAGGCCGTCGTGATGGCCGAGGATACGCGCATAGCCGTCGGCGAGCGGGAAACAGATGTCCATGTCTGCGTTCCTCATTCCAGATTCGCAATCTTCTCCGCGCTCACAAGCCAGTGCGGCATGGGGGGCGGCACGGGCTGGGTGCGGGCGTTGGCGAAGCCGGCCTCGGCGAGCCAGCCTTTCAGCTCTTCGTCAGAGAAGACCCAGCCGTTGGCGGTGGTGAGCGCCATGTTGACGGCGAAGAGCGCAGAGAACGCGGGCTGGGTGTGCGTCGCGTCGGTCATCATGTCGAGAATGAAAATCTTCCCGCCGGGGCGGAGCGCGACGTGGGCGCGTTTGAGGATAGAGACGATTTGCGTTTGGGATTCCTGGTGCAACGCGCCGAAGATGGTCACCGCGTCGTAAGTCTCGGGCTCGTAGGCGTCGGTGTGGTAGTCGCCCGCGCGGCAGGTCACGCGCCCGGCCACATCGGTGGCGGCGACGAGCTGCGCGGCGACGGCGGCGACGGCGGGCAGGTCGGTGGTCACGCACGAGAGACCGGGGTTGGCCTGCGCGAGCAGCACGGCATACGTCCCCGGCCCCCCCGCCAAGTCGAGGAGGGTACGGCAGCCCGTGAGGTCGAGCAGCGGCACGACGGCGCGGCCGATGCCGAGCGCACGGCCGTGCATGGACATCACGAACGCGCGTGTCCGTTCGGGGTCCTCGCCCAGATGGATTTCGGGTGCCTCGACAGGGCGGCCGGTGCGGACGAGCTCCGCCGTGCGCCCCCATGCGGGGTAAACGTCGCGATTGTAGCGGATGGCGCGGGTGAGATCGTTGGGTGCGCCCGTGACGAGCGTCAGGACGGAGGCCTGCGTGTTGGCGTACACACCGTCGGCCGTCTTGGCGAGCAGCCCGAGCGCGGCACAGGCGTCCAGCAACAGACGCATCCCCCTGGGGTCTGCGCCAGCCTGTTGTGCCAGCGTCTCGCTGGTTGCGGAGCCCCCTGCGTTTCGGATGGCGGTGAACGCATCCACCTCCAGCGCGGCGAACAGCACCGCCGATCCGTAGTAGGCGCTTGCCAGTTCGATGATTTCAGGGATGGTGCGTGTGTTAGGGTTCATCTTGATTCTCTCCCTCGTTTGTGCGTTTCGTTGGTATGCCTGATAAGTGGCGACAGCGCGACAAGCAGGCTCGTCACGGCGGACAGCAGGTTCATCCATCCGTCGGGGCGCACGCGGCACGTTACCGTGTGCTTGCCGGGCGGGATATGCACCGCGCACCAGATGCCGTTCGCCTGATGGAGCGGCGCGGGCTTGCCGTCGATGGCAACCGCGAGGTCGGGCGAGTAATGCTCGTTCCACACCAGAAGCCCCGCTTGCGGCACGTCAATTTCCGCGCGGCTCGTGAACACGTTCCGCATACCCCGCATCTGCGTGAAGGCGACGGGCTTCGGCGGTATCGGCGCGGCGGCGACGGGCGCGGGCGCGTCGGTGACGGGCAGCTTGCTTTGCGCAAGCTGTTCGGCTTGCTTATCCGGCGGGACGCCGCCGTCCCAATCGAAGTGGACGCAGGGGAGCGTGGCGGCTTTGCGCTCAACCAGCGCGACGGTCTGTGCGCTGGGCGTTGCGCTTCTGCGGATGGTGTCCGCGCCGAGGTCATATCCCCCGACGAGCGTCCCTGCGCCCTGCCGCACGAACCCCTC
Organism: Kiritimatiellota bacterium; assembly: GCA_009778475.1. Lineage (GTDB taxonomy): Bacteria > Verrucomicrobiota > Kiritimatiellia > RFP12 > UBA1067 > WRJS01. The sequence goes on from WRJS01000021.1 coordinate 13,909, forward strand.
CGCCTGTTGCGCCGGAAGCAGCATGAAGCGTGCGCCCAGAGCGTCGAGGAAACGCTCGGGGGTGCTTTGCAGCGCGATGGCGACGGGCAGCTCTTTCGAGTTGGGGTCACTCACGTCAGGGACGATGCGGATGCCGTGGGCGCGCAGCGAGAAGGTGAACCAGTCAGGCCCCCCCGCGTTGCGCGTGGCGTTGTTCACGACGTTGACGGGCAGCCCCGCCGTCTTTTGGAGGATGTCCTTCACCAGCGCGTTCTCGGCGTGGAACGCGCGCACGTCCTGCGGCTGGACGTAGCGTCGGGCGACGCCCGCCAAGTCAATGACCCCCAGCAGCACGATGCCGCAGACGGCGAGGCGGATTTTTTTTCCGCCCTTCCAAACATACATCAGCCCCGCGACGAACAGGGCGATGATGGTTGTGCGGATGCAGTTGTAAACCGCGTATGCGCTCAGCGTCGGCGCGAACCGCTCCAGCCCGAAGCCCATATTTGCAATCTGCTTCTCCATCGCGCCCTTGCCGAGCGATGCCATCACCGCCGCGATTGCCAAGGCAACCGCAACCCCGGCCGCGACGAAAAAGAGGTTACGCGCGGAACGCTCGGCGACGCGCTCGCGCTTCACGAGCGCGTGTAACCCGAACCCCGCCAACATCGCGACCGCCACCTCCGTGAAGTGCAGGAACTTCACCGGCGCGCGCAGGTAATCCATGTACGGCAGCGAATAGAACAGGCGGTAGCACGGCGTGTAACGACCCATCGCCAGCACCAGCGCACCCAGCCCGACCACGCACCAGAACGGCACATCCCGCGTGTCCGCCTCGCCTTCGGCAAGCGCGGGCTTCCTTCGCCACGCCAGCAGCCCCACCGCCGCCATCATCACCGTCACCAGCCCGAGGTACACCGTGTGCTGGCGGTAGTTCGGCCACGGCTTGCGCTCCTGCTCCTCCGGCACACTCCCCAGCTTGCCCCAGAACGGATACGGCGGGTGGAACGATGCATTACCGAAGTACCCCGGGATGACGAGCTCCGCGCAGTCTGACGGCGGCAAGCTCCATCCCGTCGCGAAATCCCAGCGCTCGGCAGAATCCTTCTGCCCCGTGTCCGCGCCCTTGGACATGACATTCGCAATCTGCCTGTCGCGTCCCGCGAGGTGCTGCGTGAACACCGACCTCACCCCCGGCAACCCCACCAGCACCGCAATGAGGGCGGTCACGAGAAACTTCGGCCACACCTTTTGCAGCCGCGCCCGCGCCAGCCAGAAACGCCACAGCGCATAGAACGCGAACACCGCCGCGAACAGCACCCACACGTCCGGCTGACCCGGCTGCGCCCACATCGCCACCGCGCCCAGCAGCATGAAATGATGAAGCCGCCCCTCCTCGCCCAAACACCTGTTCAGCAGGCCGAACGTCCAGAAGAACCCGCCCATCAGCCAGAAGAACCCCAGATGCCCCGCGCAGAACAGCGTGAACATATACCCCGACAGCCCGAGGAACAGCCCCCCCCCGTAAGCCGCCCACGCATCCACCCGCAGCGACCGCAAATAATACGCGCCCGCCAGCGCCAGCAGCAGCACCGACGCCACATACCGCACCTCATGCAGGCCCACCTGCGCGAACAGGTTGCCCAGCCAGAACGGCGTGAACACCGCCCTCCCCGACACCAGCTGCTCCAGTATCGCGGCCGCATGGTTCTGCGCGTAATACGGCCCGTCATCCGGCGACGAGATCACCACCCACGGCGAGAACACCTTCGCGAAAACCGCCCACATCGCGGCAACGAAAACAAGGGCGAAAAAGACCAACGCCCCATTCCTCGAGAACCACGCCTTCGCCTTTCCTGACGCACTCTTCTGGCTCATATCACCTCATTTCCATGACGCTTGCTGAGATGCGGAAAGCGCTTGCGCAAGGTCGGCGATGATGTCGCCCGGGTGCTCGATGCCCACGGAGATGCGCACGAGATCGGGCGTGATGCCGATGGCGGCAAGCTGCTCATCCGAAAGCTGACGGTGCGACGAGCTCGCAGGGTGAAGCACCGAGCTTCGCGCGTCCGCCACATGCACGACGAGCGCCACGAGCCTGAGGCTATCCATGAACTTCACGGCCGCCACGCGGCCGCCCCTGATGCCGCAGGAAATCACGCCGCACGTCCCGCGCGGCAAATATTTCTTCACCCGCGCGGCATCCTTGGAGGACGCAAGCCCTGGGTACTTGACCCATGCCACGGACGGGTGCTTCTCCAGGAACGCGGCCACCGCCTCCGCATTGCGGCAATGGCGTTCCATGCGCAGGTGGAGCGTCTCCATGCCGAGGTTCAGCAGGAATGCGTTCATGGGCGCGGGCGCGGCGCCGATGTCGCGCATGAACTGCACGCGCGCCTTCACGATGAACGCGGCCGGGCCGAACGCCTCCGCGTAAACCAGCCCGTGGTACGACGCGTCCGGCTGCGTGAACTCCGGGAACCTGCCGCTAGCCTTCCAGTCGAAACGGCCGCTGTCCACCACCACGCCCCCGAGCGCGACCGCATGGCCGTCCATGTATTTGGAGGTGGAATGCACCACGATGTCCGCGCCGAAATCGAACGGGCGGCAGAGCACAGGCGTGGGGAACGTGTTGTCCACAATCAGCGGCACGGCATTCGCGTGCGCGGCCTTTGCGAACGCCTCGATGTCCAGCACGTCGAGCGCGGGGTTGGCCACCGTCTCGCCGAAGACCGCCTTGGTGTTGGGGCGGAACGCGGCCTGGATGTCCGCCGCCGTCGCGTCCGGACTGACGAACGTCACCTCGACACCGAGCTTCCGCAGCGTCACGTTGAAGAGGTTCGCCGTGCCGCCGTAGATGGAGGCGGAGGCTATAAAATGGTCGCCCGCCTTGCAGAGCGTGAGTAGCGCGGCGGTGGTGGCGGCCTGCCCGGAGGAGGTCAGCATCGCCCCTACACCGCCTTCGAGCGCGGCGATTTTTTTCTCCACCGCCTCCGCAGACGGGTTGCTCAGGCGCGTGTAGAAATGCCCCGCGGCCTTGAGGTCAAACAAGTCGCCGACATGCTCGCCGCTGTCATATTTGAACGTCGTGCTTTGGACAATCGGCACGACGCGCGGCTCGCCGTTTTTCGGTGTCCAACCGCCCTGGACGCAGAGTGTGTCAAGATGCTCGCTGCTCATGGTACTGTTTGAACCTTTCCTTCTGGATTTCAGTAAAACGATAGATTACCTGAATCCGCGAGATTTGAAAAGGCTATTTTGTTGTGGCGTACGGCATCTCTGGGTGCAGGGGATTTTTTCTGTCATCCCCACGACCAGCCATCCCGCAATCCTGTCATCCTATTGTCCTCTGGCCCGGCTGTCCTGTCGCAAGCCCATCCGACCCAGTCGCTATAGTCATTTAAATTGATGTTGTCACATCTATAGCGTGCGACGCCCCCCCTTTGGGGGGCGCATACAGCCGCCGTATTTTCAGGGGTTTTGAGGCTGGAGCCAGCAATCGGGGTCGAACCGATGACCTCATGATTACAAATCAAGTGCTCTACCGACTGAGCTATGCTGGCCAAAAGTCGCGTTACCATATCAAAGGGCGGATGAAAAGACAAGCACAGAATGGACCGGGGAATGAAGAAACAGAAAAAATATTTTTTTCCTGTTGACATTCCGCAGTCCACAGGTGTACCATTGGTACATGAATAAAAAAAGGGTCAGCTATGATGTGCCGGGGCTGAGGGCAGGTTTGCAGGTGTTGCGGGTGCTGTGCGAGGCGCCAACGCCACTGGGGCAGACGGATCTGTGCCAAGCCTCGGGGCTGAACAAGCACATGGTTTACAGGTGTCTCCAGACGTTGCTTTCGGAGGGCATGGTCGTCGAGACGGGCGACGGGCCGAAGTATGAGCCGTCGCTGCTGGCGTTCCATTATTTCTCGCTGCCCGTGGCGCGGATGACAATCACGCGCGCGGCGACGGAGCCGTTGCGCGCGCTGTGGGAAGACCTCAACGAATGCGTCTATCTCGGTGTCCTGCACGAGGACCGCATCCTCTACCTGATCCATCACGAGGGCGGGCGCGAGATACGCTCCGGCGGCGGCCGCGTCGGCGGGAGCTATTGCCTGCACGCGGACGGCGCGGGCAAGGTGCTTGCGGCATACGCGGATGATGCGGTGCGCGAACGTCTGCTGGCGAAGGGGCTGGAGAAGCTCACCTCGCGCACGCACACGGGCCGCAAGGCGTTTCTCGCGGATTTGGCGCGTGTCCGCCAGCAGGGTTTCGCGGTTGACCGCGAGGAGTACATCCCGGGCGTGATTTGTTTCGGCGCGCCTCTTTTCGATTATGCCGGGGCGATGGCGGGCGCCATCTGTTGCTCGGTGCTGACGATCCATTATTCGATGGATGAGCTGGAGTCGCGAATCGGGCCGAAGGTGCTGGAGACCGCGCGGCGCATCTCCGCGACGATGGGCTGGGTGAAGTGAGAACGTTTTTTGGGCAGGATGTTTTTTGACACGATTGCATGAATCAATCGCAAATCAAAAAATTCCTTTGTGGCTGGATACCTTTGTGTGGAAAAAAAAAGGAGGTTGGCGATGAAGATGAGTTGGCAATGGTTCGGGGTGGCCGCGGCGGTGAGCCTGTCGGTTTCGGGCGCGGAGCCCGTGTGGCATTCGGGTTTGCTGAAGGAGGCGACGGCCGGTCCGCGCGCGGTGACGGACAAGGCGTTGGCGCTCTCGGGGACGTATAAGCTGCAGATGGATTCGTCCTGCCTGCCGGAGGCGATGAAGCAGTTCTCGGTCTCCGCGTGGGTCAAGCCCGAGAAGTTCGATATGTACAACGAGATCTTCAGGGTCGAGTCGGGCAAGGGGCGCGTGCTGTTCTCGTTCCAGGAGAGGGGGTACGTGCTGGCGCTGGGCCTTGACGTGAACGGGCGCTATCTGGAGTGCGACGCGCCCATCCGGCCGGAGGCGGTCACCGACGGCGCGTGGCATTTCGCGGCCGCGACGTTCGACGGCCAGACGATGCGCGTCTATCTCGACGGGATGCTCATCGAGTCCCTGCCGCACCGGGGGACGGCCGCCGTCGCGCGTGCGCCGGGTTTCGTCGGCTCCATGAACGGGACGGGCGAGTTTTTCCAAGGCGCAATCGACGACCTGCGCCTCTACACCGAGTGCCTGCCGCCCGAGACGCTTGCCGTGCAGATGAAGGACGGCGCGGCGCAGCTGGCGGCGCGCGGCGCGAAACCGAAGCTCGACGCATGGAAGCACTCGATGGACACGCGCCTTCAGATGGCGACCGAGTATATGCCCGTTACCGAGGCGCAGTGGGACCGCTGCCTGCCGGCGGAACGCGCCAAGTGGAAAGAGATCAAGGCGCAGGTCGAGAAGATCAAGACCATGCTTGCGGGCGATGTCGCCGCCGCCGGGCAGGAGCTGCTCGACGCGCTCAGCGCGTTGGCCGCCGCCGCGCCGGAGCGCCCTGTGGTACGGGAGCGCGTGGCCCCTTACATCCCGCCCGCCACGCTCGCCACGCGCACCTACACGCGCGACGAGGCGCGCCGCGCCATCGAGGGCGACTGGCTCTTCCAGGTGGCGGGAAAGCCCGACCTGAAGCGCGAGCTCGAACGCACGCGCAAGGTGGCCGAACGCCTCGGCGCGGACGCCCCTGAGCTGGCGAAGCTCGCCGCCGCCGCCGCCGCGCCGTCCCTCTCCGAGGCCGCCGCTGCCGAACTCTACCTCGCCATCCGCCGCGCGCGGCGCGACCTGATGCTGAAAGACCCGGCGGTGGATTTCTCGCGCTTGCTGCTGGTGGATATGCCGTACCCGCAGGGGAGCGAGTGGAACCACGAGACGCGCCACCGCCTCGGCTACATGGCGGTGCCGGGCGGGCAGCTGCTGGTGGTGGACGGCCTGTCGCTCGACGGGGCCGTGCGCCGCCTCATGCCGCAGGATCCGCTGCACGGCAGCTTCTGGCGCCCCGACCTCTCGTTCGACGGCACGCGCGTCCTCTTCTGCTTCAAGCCGCACAACGAGAAGGCCTTCCACATTTACGAGATCGGCTTGGACGGCAAGGGCCTGCGCCAGCTCACCTCCGGCATCTTCGACGACTTCGACCCCGTCTATCTACCGGACGGGACCCACTACGTCTTCTCCTCCACGCGCGGCCACACCTACGTCCGCTGCATGCCGCCCACCAACGCCTATATGCTCATGCGCGGCGCGCTCGACGGCAACGAGGTCTTCTTCATCTCTGCCAACAACGAGCCCGAGTACCTCCCCAGCGTGATGAACGACGGCCGCATCATCTACACCCGCTGGGAATACACGGACAAGCCCCTCTGGCGCTGCCAGAGCATCTGGACCGCCAACCCCGACGGCACCCAGCACAACACCTTCTGGGGCAACCAGTCCGTCTGGCCCGACCTGCTCAAGGACGCGCGCGCCATCCCCGGAAGCCGCCGCGTCATGTTCACCGGCAGCGCCCACCACAACTGGTTCGCCGGCTGCATCGGCATCATCGACCCCGACAAAGGCGCCAACTTCCCCTACGGCCTGACCAAGGTCACCCAAGAGCTCTCCTGGCCCGAGTGCGGCAACGGCCCCATGGACCCCGCCGAGTCCGCCGATTACCTGCCCTACGGCAAGTACGAGTCCTACCAGACCCCCTACCCCCTCAGCGAAAAGCTCTTCCTCGTCTCCGCCCACCGCAACGGCAAGTACGCCCTCTACCTCATGGACACCGACGGCAACCGCGAGCTCATCTATGAGGGCGCCAACCACATCCTCCATGCCATGCCCGTGCGCCCCCGCCCCGTCCCCACCGTCGTCCCCGACCGCGTCGAGTGGCCCACGCGCGCCGACCGCGACAACCCCGCCGGCGGCACCATCTACAGCGCCGACATCTACGCCGGCGCACCCGAGGAGATCCGCGACCGCGTCAAGTTCCTCCGCGTCCTGCACATCGAGCAGAAGACCTACACCTACTGGGACCACCGCCCCGCGCTCTCCACCGGCCCCGTCGTCTCGCTCGTCCAGTCCGACGGCGTCAAGCGCATCCTCGGCACCGTCCCCGTCCACCCCGACGGCTCCTGCTGGTTCAAGGTCCCCGCCGGCGTCGCCCTCCACTTCCAGCTGCTCGACGCCGACCACCGCGCCCTGCACACCATGCGCAGCTTCGCCAACGTCCAGCCCGGCGAGAGCCGCGGCTGCCTCGGCTGCCACGAGCAGCACAGCCGCGCCCCGCAGCCCAAGTTCATCTCCCAGGCCCTGCGCGCGCCCCCCTCCGCCATCACCCCCGTCCCCTGGGCGCTCGGCGCGGACCCCGCCCCCGCGTGGGCCGCCTACGTCCAGCGCTTCGGCACCTCGGTCGGCTACGTCAAGGACGTGCAGCCCGTGCTCGACCGTTACTGCGGCGGCTGCCATCAGGGCGACGGCAAGGCCCGCAAGGTCCTCGACCTCACCCTGCGCGGCTACGAGCCCTACGCCACCCTCGTCGGCCACCCCGGCTGGGGCAGCTACAAGGCCCCCCCCAAAGACCCGCCCCCCGGCTACGACCTGGCCGGCATCATGAAGATCGAGAATTTCGACCAGCGCGACCCCAAGGCCTACGCCACCACCCCCCCCCTCGAGCGCCTCTCCTGCGCCAGCCCCCTCGTCGCGCGCGCCGCCAGCGGCAAGCACCACGACGTCAAAGTTGACCCCGACAGCCTCATGCGCCTTATCCTCTGGGTGGACACCCTCGGCCCTTACCGCAGCGACGACGAGATCCGCGCCGAGGACGACCCCGTCTTCCAGGGCAGCGAATGGATCGCCATCAAGCCCCGCCTCAAGACCGCCCCCATCGTCGTCCGCCCCGGTCCCTTCCCTGCGGACTCCCACTCCATCGCCGACTGGCCCAACGCCGAGACCGTCCGCCAACCGCCCTCCAAGCCGAACGGCGCCGTCACACGGAAATGACAGGGAAACGCATGATGAATGTACAAACGCACATCACATCCGTCATCCTGTTCGCCCTTGCCTTGGCGCCGCCGGCATTCGCCGCCACGACCAACCAAGTGCGCAAGCTCACGCCGATTGCCTCCGGGCCCCAGCCCGTGAACGCCCGGCAAGACAAGCCCTTCGTGCCGGATGTGCCGCTGGGAGGGGCCGAGACGCGCGAGGCCGCGAACACGCAGACGCGCAAGCTCACGCCGCTGGTCACGTCGCGCCCCGTGAACCCCAAGCCCAATGTCGGGACGGACGCCCTAGGTTTCCTTGACATCCCCATGTCGCCGCTCGTCATCCCCAAACCCGGACCCGGCCAGACGTTCGAGGCCGGTGACTGGAAAGCCCCTGCGGCCTCGACCGCGCTCCGGTATCAGGACGTTGCGAACGAGGCGCAGCGGATGGAGTCCAAGGCGAAAATCACCGAGGCGCTCATCCTGTGGGAACGGGTCCTCGACCGGACGACCTGCACGGAGGGGCAGCGCATGAAGGCGCGCGCGCGGATCAAGGAGCTGCGGACGAAGGTGATGATCAACACGGATGAGACGAAGGCGCGCAAATGGCATTTCCTCGTGCTGGTTTACGGCATCCATGCCGACAAGACCGAAGGGGACGGGTCGGTGACGGAAATCCGCCAGCCCATCACGGAGAACGACCTCATGGCGCTTGGGGAATCGCTCTCAAACCTCCGCAACCTGATATTCGAATACACGTCCGGGGTTGTCTTGGCGGAGTTCGACTGCGTGCTGGCGGACCCCATCACCAACGCCCCGACGGAGTCCAAGCACTTCGCGGCGCCGCCGGACCTCAGCGGCTCGTACTACCGAAGGGCAACCGCGGCCAGCAAGAAGCAATACGGCACGACCATCGCCTTTGTCAAATACAAGGGGGGGCCGGGCCCGGGGCTGCCGCGGCCGAGGTTCTCGGGCGCCATGCAGGGGCGGCACGGCGCGGTCGGCGGCGGGGGGTACATGATGATCCCCTGGAACGGGGGCAAGAGCTCCGGCGAGCTGGAGCTCCACGAGTGGCTCCACCAGATTGACGACCTCGTGCACGGCGTCCTCGGCTACCCCGGAGGGACGACGCGCACATCCGACGACGGCCGCGGCGAGGGCTGGGTCGGCACGGATGCGGAGGGGGAGCGGGAATACCTGAAGCCCGGCAACGTCAACACCTGGCTCCCCTTCTACAAGCACCTGATGTCCGAGCACCTCACGCGCCAGATGTGGACCGAGATGGCGATTCACCAGGAAGGGAAACGCAAGCCGGGGTCCGGGATTAAAATCATCTGGGAGTATTGCCCAGAGACCGCGCCGCAAGTCAAGTAGCGGCGGCGTCCCTGCCGCCGCAATGAGAGAACCATTAACCATTATGAGAGATGAGCAGGATGAGCAGGATTGGGAAACGTTCGCGCAGAGACGCAGGGGCGCAGAGTTTTTTCGGGGGGATAGTCAAAATATCCTCCGCGCCTCTGCGTCTCTGCGCGAGAAAAAAAATAATCCTGCAAACCCTGCAAATCCTGTAACCCTGTCTAAAAAAAGGAGAACGATGATGAAAACGAGAAACGCAAACGTGTCCATGAAAGTCTGTTTGAAATATGTGTCGGGTGCCCTGCTCGCCTTCGGCGCGTTCAGCGCGTCGGGCGTGGACATCACGTGGACCGGCAACGCCGGTGACGGCGAATGGCTGACGCAAGAGAACTGGAACCCGGTGCGGGTGCCGCAGGCGGGGGACCTCGCCATCTTCAGCGCGGCCGGCGGCGCGCTCGCCGTCAGCGACAACTGCACCATCCAGCGCGTCCGCGTCAACGGCCCTGCCGACGTGACGCTGAACATCGCCGCAGACAAGACGCTCCTCGTCTCCAACACGGGCGGCGAGGGGATGCTGGCGCTCGGCGGCAACCTCACCGTCAACGGCCCCGGCCTGCTGGGCCACACCACGGCGGGCGGGGTGAACCACCTCGACGACGGCGCGAACCCCGGCTTCACGCTCGCCATCCACGCGCAGATCGTCGCCCCCGACGGCGGCGCGGACACCGGTTTCGAGACATGGGTCGGCAACGGCGCGAAGGGCGGCACGGTCATCCTGGGCTGCGAGGCCAATGCGTTCACGCTGGGCATCGCCGCCGGGAACGGGCACACCATCTGCGTGTCCAAACTCGCGGATCTCGGGCAGCCCTCCAGCATCGGGGCGGGCAACGCCTTCTACCCCAACAGGGGCTCCGTCCTGCGCTACACGGGCGCGGACGACAGCACGGACTGGCCCGTCCGCCTGAATGGCGGTGACGCGGTTCTCGGGTTCGGCGGCGGCATCGAACAGGACGGCACGGGCATCCTCACGTGGGCGGGCCCAATCTACAACAACAGCAACAACGCGCAGACGCTCCTGCTGGGCGGCGACTCGGCGCACGAGGGGCGCGTCACGGGCGACATCTACAACAACGTGGGGACGCTCGCCGTCCGCAAGTACGGCAGCGGCACATGGGTGCTCGCCGGCGACAACACCTTCACGGGCAGCCTCGCCGTCGAAGGCGGGACGCTCGGCCTCGACTCCGCGAACGCGACGCGGAACGTCGCGCAGATCACGATGGCGGACGGCACGGCCCTCTCCGTCAACCCCTCCGCCACGGACGGGTTCTCCGCCGTGGTGCCGCAGGTTTTCTCGCCCGGCAGCGTCACGCTCACCGTCGCCGACGCGCCGACGGACTCCTCCGTGACGTTCAACACCCTGAGCGCCATCCGGGTCGCCGTCATCGCGCCGCAGGCCGGCACCGCCTTCAACCGCGTCTTCATCACGGGGTTCCCCGCCGGTCCCGTGGGCGCATGGCTCACGCTCAACGGCGGCGCGGCCGAGTATGACCTTACGGACGGGCTGAAACCGCTGTCCACGCCGCTCACCACGGGGCGCCTCGACACCAAGGGCAACCCCCTGCCGGACGGCGCGACGGTCCGGGCCGTCATCGACGGCATCGGCACGGGCAACGACATCTGGGCGGTCAACGACCCCACCGCACTCTACAGCCTCACGATGGACGTGGCCGGCGACGACGCGACCGTTGACCTCGGCGGCAAGCGGCTGATGCTCAACCGCGTCGCCGTCAACGCCGGGGCGGACGCGCTCACCCTCGCCAACGGCACGCTCACCGCGCCGCTCACGCCCGCCGCGACAGGGGGCGCGCGCATCAGCGTCATCCGCACGGACGCGGCGACGGGCATCAGCCCCTCCAAAGACTACACGCACCTGCTGAGTTTCGGCAGCATTGCCGCCACCGTCAACGGTGTGACCGTCCCCGCCGCCAACGCGACCTCCGGCACGGTCACGGGAAGCGACGGGCTGGGCTACGGCTGGCTCAACGCCCCCGGGAACGCCGCCAACCAAGGGACGCTCGCGGCCGGCACCACCGATCCCGGCAGCGGCGGCGGGCTGAACGACCTCATCTTTTCCATGCGTTACAGCGGCGGCGGCAGCCCGTCCATGGTCACGCTCACCGATTTGACCGACGGCGAGAGTTACGAGCTCACCTTCTTCACCCGCCACTGGAACGACTTCAACTACAGCCGCCTCGCACACGTGACGTTCATCACCGACGGCAGCGGCGTGCCGAGCGCGCCCGTCGCCTTCAACACCGAATCGCCCAGCGTCACCGTCATCACTTTCCGCTACACGCTCACGGGGACGAACGCCGTGACGATGACCCTCACCAACATCGGCAGCGAGAACCGCACGCTCCACCTCTACGCGCTCACGAACGAGCGCCTGCCCGGTTCGCCCGTGCTGACGCCCGTCGCGCCGGGCGTCCTCGCGCTGGCCAGCGCGGGCGGTGCGCCGCTCACCGTCTCCGCCGCGCTCGCGGACAACGCCAACCCCGTCAACCTCGTCAAGGAAGGCGCGGGCGAGCTCCGCCTCTCGGGTCCAGTGGACACCACCGGGACCATCGCGCTCCTCGCCGACGGGCTGGTCATCGATGTCCCGTCCGGGCTGACGCGCGAGCTCGCCGCGATGCCCTACCCGCGCCTCACGGGATCCGGCGGCTTCACCAAGGCCGGCGACGGGGCGCTCACCGTTTACGGCGCGAACGACCACAGCGGCCCCACCACCGTCGCGCAAGGCACGCTCCGCATCGGCGGCGGCTCGCCCCTCGGCTCGGGCGACGTGACCGTCCTCGACGGCGCCGCGCTCGACATCGGCGGCGACGCCGGAACCCCCAACGCCACCGGCGTCAGGAAGTATATGCTCGACGGCCCGCGCACCGTCACCATCCGCGGCGCGGGCCCCGACGGCAACGGCGCTTACGTCAACAACTCCCTCTTCAACCAGCGCTATTCGACCACGGGCGTGGCGCTCAGCGGCGACGCCACGGTCGGCAGCACCGCCGTCGTCCCCGCGCTGAACGAGATGGTCGGTTCCATCAGCGTCCTCGCCCAAGGCGGCACCTTCACGCTCAACGGCCACACCCTCACCAAGAAGAGCGACAACCTCCTCAGCATGGGCAACGGCATCATCGACACCACCGGCGGCGGCACCTTCGACATCCTGCAAGGCACGTTCCGCCTGCACGACACGGAGAACGGGAACATCGCCTCCACCTTCCTCGGCGACGACACCACCACCGTGAACCTCGCCGGCGGCACGCGCTTCCTGCTGGACAACTTCAACCCCACCACCCCCTGCCCGTGGTCATTCAACCTCGGCAACGACGCGCGCCTCTACGCGGGCGGAAGGCCCGCCACCCTCACGGGCCCCGTGACGCTGGCGGGCAACGTCATCGTTGACGGCGCCACCGACCTCACACTATCAGGGCCGCTCTCCGGCAGCGGCAACATCCTCAAGGCGGGTAGCGGCAACCTCACCCTTTCCTTTGCGGACAACACCTATCAGGGCGACACCACCATCAGTGCGGCTGCCGTCCGCGTCGGCGCCACCAACGCGCTCTCATCCACTGGCACCGTCACCGCCAACATGGCTAAACTAGAGGTGATCTACGGCGGACGGCAGGAGCTCCCAAGCCTCCTGCTCTTCGGCAGCGGCCTCACGGGCTGGGGCAACTGGGGCAAGAGCGGCGATGTCGCCGTCAACGGCACCACCACCGTCGAGAGCATGGAATTCATGCCCTTCGCGGGTGTCAACGCCCGCCACTTCGAGACGGGCGCCCTCGTGCTAAACGGCGGCTTCATCGCCAGCGACACCCTCGCCTTCGGGACGCTTGAAAAGACGACGGCCGCCGCCACCCTCGCCGCCAGCAACATCAACGTCGAGACGCTCACCGTCACGGGCGGCAGGCTGACGCTGGACGAACTCTCGATTGAGGACGTCTTCCGCATCGGCCGCCCGCTCGTCTGGTACGACGCATCCGACGCGGCATCCATCGTGACCAACGCCGAGGGCTTCGTCACCCTGTTCCGCAACAAGGGCATCAGCGCGAACGCGGATGCCGTCCCCGACCCGGCGACAACGGCCGCGTCCAACACCTTCTCCGTCGCCACCGCCCCCGACGGGCTGACCTTCATCCGCAAGGACACCGACCCCTACGCCGCGCTGATGAGCAACGCCGACATCGGCATCACGGGCACCGCGCCGCGCACCCTCTTCGCCGCCGCGCGGCGCATCCTGCCGGACAAGGGCCTCCAGATTCATTACGGCCCGAACGCGAACGGGCAGGCCTTCGCGTTTGACATCGGCACCGCGAACATCTACTACTACCTTTACAGCAACGACATCCAAGTGGGCAACAGCGTTGCAGCGGGGGAGCCCCTTGTGCTGACCCACATGTCTGGCGGGGAGGGCAACGCCATGCTGCGGCAGGCTTGGCTGAACGGCGTGTACATGGGGGAGAAAAGCGACGGCACGTTCAACACCGTCAACAACCGCTTCCGGCTCTTCGCGCGGGCCGGGCAGAATGCGTTGCAGGGCGACATCGGCGAGGTCCTCTTCTTCAACCGCACGCTCTCCGACGCCGAGCGCCGCGCCGTCGAGCGCTACCTCTCGCGCAAGTGGCATTCCGCCGACACGCCCGCCCTGCCCCCCGCGCTCGCGCCGGGCACGGACGTGGCGCTCGTGCCCACGCCCCAGCAGGACGCCGCCGCGTCAATCGCGTTCCCCTTCGACGACACGACCTGCGGCATCTCCACCAACAAGCGCTACACCCATGCGCTCGACTTCGGCAACAACACGGCGGCGGCCAACGTCGTCAACGGCGTCCCCTTCACCCCCATCGCGGGGAACGACGCCCAGGCGGGGGTCTCGCTCGTGTACAACAACCGCGCGAACAACAACACCATCAACACGCAGATCCTGCCGTGGTGCGTGTTCCGCACGCTCCTCCCGAACATGATGTATTCGAACAGCGGCAACCCGACGGCGGTGACGCTCAGCGGCCTGACGCCGGGCAAGGCGTACGAGATCGCGCTCATCAACCGCCCGTGGAGCAGCGACGGCAATTTCACCAACCGCCGGATGACCGTCAACTTCATCAACGGCACGGCGCGCGACCTGCTGACGTTCAACAACGAATGCTCGCTGGTGCAAATCCTCAATTGGCGATACGTCGCGCAGGGCGAGTCCGTGACCGTCACGCTGATCAACACCACGACCTCCCTCACGCTCCACCTCTACGCGCTGACCAACGAGGAGCTCCCCCCCACCGCCGCCGACGGCAACGACCTCTTGCCGCTCCTCGACCTCGGCAGCCGCCCCGAGACCATCCGTAACCTCACCGGCTCCGGCACGGTCACGGGCGACGGCGCCGTGGCGCTCACCGTCACGGGCGAGATCACCACCCCCTCCGTCATCAACTTCGACGGCGCGAAACCCGTGTTCGACGGCGCGGTGTTCCGCGCCGCTCCCGATTGCGGGCGCGTCCATGTCGTCGGCGAGGCAGACTTCTCCGCGCTCACCGTCGCCGCCGTCCCTGGCATCGTCAACCCGCGCAGTATGCGCCGCATGATACTTTCCGCGACAGGCGGCGTCACCGCCCTGCCCGCGCTGCACCCCGAGCTCCGCGCCACGAACCGCCTCGAGCTCTCCGGCGACGGCAACAGCGTCTGGATCGCCCCCGTCATCGGCACCGCCATCATCCTGAAATAAGCCATGGATACGCACATGAAACGGATCGCCATTCTGACACTGCTGGGGTTTTCTGCGATGGCGCAGGAGGGCTGGCTTGAACAAGCAAACGCCCGCATCGAAGAGCACCGCAAAGCGCCCTGCCGCATCCGTGTGACGAAAGGCGGCGAGCCTGTCGCCAACGCCTCCGTCCGCATGGACATGACGCGCAACGAGTTCCTCTTCGGCAGCAACATCTTCAAACTCGATGAGAACAAAACGCCGCAGGACAATCAGGCGTATGCCGAGCGTTTCGCCGGCCTGTTCAACTTCGCCACGCTCGGCTTCTACTGGTCGAGCTACGAGTGGAAACGGGGAAGCCCAGGCTACGCCAAATCCGAGAAGGTCGCGGCGTGGTGCAAAGAGCACGGCATCACGGCCAAAGGGCACCCCCTCGTCTGGAACACCGGCGACCCCGGCTGGATCAAGCCCCTGTCCGTGGACGAGGTGTACGGTGCGCAGCTCGGCAGGGCCGCCGCTTGCGCCGAACGTTTCCGCGACAAGATCGACGTGTGGGACGTGATCAACGAGGTCACCGAATGGCAGCGTGACGAGATGTGGAAGAAATCCCCCAAGCTCACCGAGCTCGGCAAAAAATTCGGCGACCCCGAGCTGGTGAAGGCGAGCTTCGCCGCCACCCGCGCAGGCAACCCCAACGCCATCCTCCTCATCAACGACTACATCCTCGACGCCCCTTACGCCGCCCTGCTCGACAAGCTCAACGCGCCCGACGGCAAGCCCGTGTTCGACGCCATCGGGCTACAGACGCACACGCACATCAAAGGCATCGAGCATTACGGCAACGAGGCCCTCTGGGCGATTTGCGAACGCTTCGCGCGCTTCGGCGTGCCGCTCCATTTCACGGAGATGACCATCGTCTCGACGCTCCAGCGCAACATGGTGTGGAAAGACACCGCAACGAGCCCCGAGGGCGAGGCTTGGCAGCGCGACGAGGTGCTGCGGATCTACACCCTCCTCTTCTCCCACCCCTCCGTGGCGGCGATCACTTGGTGGGACTTCAGCGACCAAGGCGCGTGGATGGGCGCCCCCGCCGGGCTCCTCCGCGCCGACATGACCCCCAAGCCGGCCTACGACGCGCTCCGCGAGCGCATCCACACCGACTGGTCCACGCACGCGGACCTGAAAACCGGCGCCGACGGCACCGCCACCCTCCGCGCCTTCCGTGGCGAATACCGCGTGACCGCCATCCTCCCCGACGGCGCCCGCAAAGAAGCCACCGCCACCGTCCGCCCCGGCGACAACCCCATCGACGTGGCGTTTTGATTCATATCGTAATTTAACGCGATATTGTCACATTCTCCCCACCTTTAACAGATCGAGTGTCCTGTAAAATACAGATTTCACGATGGAGGGCGAACGTCCCCGCGAGCCGTCAGGCACATTGGAGGGCGAGCGTCCCCGCGAGCCGTTAGACAGATGGAGGGCGAGCGTCCTCGCGAGCCGTTAGACACATTGCGGTTTCCTGCCCCATTGGCCGCACGCCGCACCAATGGGGTCCCCTGTCCCGCTCGTCGGGCGGGGAGGACAAGGGATTCAGGATGGATATTCATTACGCACGCCGAGGTCGCAATTGCAAGGCAGAAGCCTTGCGCTCCCGGGTTTAACGCGCGGCCTCGTCGAGGAAGGCCTGGAGGTTGGCGGTGGATACGCCGGGCGGTATGCCGCCGCCGCAGGAGAAGATGACGCGCGAATAATCATGGCCGAGCGCGTGCTTCATCGCGGCGACGGCGCGGCGCACGTCGTCCGGGGTCCCGGCCGCCAGCACGTCGCGCGGGGGGATGTTGCCCAGCAGGGCGACGCCCCCCCCTACCCTCTCGCGCATCTCGGCGATGGGGTGCTCGAAACTGAAGTTGAAGAGGTTCACGCCTATGCCATCGAGCAGGGGCGCGCACTCGGTCCCGTTCGCGTCGTTGTGGAACAGGCGCACGTCGCTGTCGATTGCGGCGAAGGCGCGTTTGAGATATGGCGCGGCGAAGGCCGCCGCGTCATCCGCGCCGAGGAAACCGACGATGTCGTCCAGCAGCATCACGCCCCTGATGGTCGGGAGCGTGGCGGCCTGAAGCTTGAGCCAGTCCTCAAGGAAGTCCGTGATGACGCCGAGCATGGCGTGTGTGCCTTCGGGGTCGAGCTGCATGGCCATAAGGAACTCCGTCGTGCCCATGAGGAAGGAGGCGATGTTCAGCGGCCCGCGCGCGACGGCGAAGCGGATGGCGTGACCCTCCGCCTCAATCGCGGGGCGGGCGTGCTGCAAGCGGCGGAGCGTGAAGGGCAGCAGGCCTGCGGTGCGCACGTCGGGCTTGTCGAGGCGCAAGGCCTGTTCGTCGGACTGCCCAAGGCGCTCGGCGAAGGGCAGCTCGTTCTCGTGCCAGACGAGGCGCGCGCCGAACGCGGAGGGCTCTGTACACATCCCGTACTCCGACCAGAAACCCGGCAGGAACACTGCGGACGGGAACGTGCGGATGGCTTTCAGGTTCACGTCCAGCCACACCGTCTCCGAAGCGTAGTAATCGAGGATGGAGGACTCGCCCCCCCACCCCGGCAGCCACGGGCTGTCAATAATGAAACCGCACAGCGGCTTGTCCAACCGCTGGCCGCGGGTCACGGCGAGCAGTGCTTCCCATTGGTGTTGCGTCATCTAAAACCTCCGTTTTTATTACACAGAGTTTCACAGAGGAGACACAGAGGCACACAGAGTTTTTTTAGAATTTCTCTGTGAACCTCTGTGGCATCTCTGTGGTTCTCTGTGTAACATTTATCCGCCCGTTTAATTTAACCGCAGATTACACAGATTAAAACAACCATCTGTGTAATCTGTGGTCGAACAAAACTATCCTGTAAAATCCTGTTCATCCTGTCAAAAAAAATCCTCTCTGAAACCCGCAATCTGGCTCATCCCTTCGCCTCTTCGTTGTCGCTCTTCTTTGCGCGGGTGCGGGGCTTTGTTTTCGGGGGTTCGGGCGGGGAGGCGCGGAAGACGAGGGACTGGTTGTCGGCGGCGGTGGTGACGGCGATCTCGCCGGAGGCGATGTCGCCGCGCAGGATTTCTTCCGCGAGGGGGTCCTCGAGCATCCGCTCGATGGTGCGGCGCAGGGGGCGCGCGCCGAGGGCGGGGTCGAAGCCTTTGGAGACCAGCAGGTCGGCCGCGGCGGCATCGAGGGCGAGGGTGATGCCCTTGCCCTCCAGGCGCGCGCGCACCTTGGCGAGCTCGATGTCGAGGATGCTGACGACGTCGGACTTGTCGAGTTTCTTGAAGACGATGATGTCGTCGAAGCGGTTGAGGAACTCGGGCTTGAAGACCTGCTTGGCGGCGTTGACCATGCGGTCGCGGAGGCGGTCGTAGTCTTCGGCGGCGGTGGCGCGCCCGAAGCCGAGCCCCTGCCCCTGCTTCGCGGAGTCGATGCCGAGGTTGGAGGTGAGGATGACGACGGTGTTGCGGAAGTCGATCTGGCGGCCGAGGCTGTCGGTGAGGTGCCCTTCCTCCAGAATCTGGAGGAGCATGTTCATCACGTCGGGGTGGGCCTTCTCGACCTCGTCGAAGAGCACGACGCTGTAGGGGCGGCGGCGGACGCGCTCGGTCAACTGGCCGCCCTCCTCGTGGCCGATGTAGCCGGGGGGCGAGCCGATGAGGCGCGAGACGCTGAACTTCTCCATGTACTCGGACATGTCGATCTGCACGAGGGCCTTGCCGTCGCCGAACATTTTCTCGGCGAGGACTTTGGCGAGCAGGGTCTTGCCCACGCCGGTGGGGCCGAGGAAGATGAAGGAGCCGATGGGGCGCTTGGGGTCTTTCAGGTCGGCGCGCGAGCGGCGCAGGGCGCGCGCGATGGCCTGTATGGCCGGGGCCTGCCCGACGACCTCGCCGGTGAGCTCCGCCTCGATTTTCAGCAGACGCTCGGTCTCGGTCTGGCTCATGCGCTTGATGGGGACGCCGCTGATGTGGGCGACGGTCTCGGTGATGTCATCGAGGGTGACGTCGAGGGTCTTCTCGGCGTAGTCTTTCTTCCACTTCTCGACGACGCTCGCGAGTTCCTGCTTGGCGACGCGCTCCTCGTCGCGCAGGGCGGCGGCCTCTTCGAACTGCTGGTCAATGATGGCCTTGTCCTTGCGCCCGGCGATCTCTTGGATGCGCGTCTCGTAGGTGCGCACGTCGGGCGGGCGGATGGTGACGCGCATACGGACGCGCGCGCCGGCCTCGTCGATGGCGTCGATGGCCTTGTCGGGCAACTGGCGGCCGGGGAGGTAGCGGGCGGTGAGTTTGGCGGCGGCCGCGAGCGCGGGGGCCTCGTACAGCACGTTGTGGTGGGCCTCGTAGCGGGGCGCGAGGCCCTTGAGGATGGCGATGGTCTCCTCGACGGTCGGCTCGTCCACGCGGATGGTCTGGAAGCGGCGCTCGAGCGCGGCGTCCTTCTCGATGGACTTGCGGTACTCGTTGAGGGTGGTGGCGCCGATGCACTGGAGTTCGCCGCGCGCGAGCGCGGGCTTGATGATGTTGGCCGCGTCCATGGCGCCCTCCGCGCCGCCCGCGCCGACGATGGTGTGCAGTTCGTCGAGGAACAGCACGACGTTCTTCTCGCGGCGGATCTCGTCCACGACAGCCTTGATGCGCTCCTCGAACTGGCCACGGTATTTGGTGCCGGCCACGAGCAGGGCCATGTCGAGCGCGATGACGCGCTTGCCGCGCATACGCTCCGGGACGTCGCCGTTGACGATGGCGTAGGCGAGGCCTTCGACGACGGCGGTCTTGCCCACGCCCGCCTCGCCGAGCAGCACGGCGTTGTTCTTGGAGCGGCGGCTCAGGACCTGGATGACGCGCTCGAGCTCGCTCTTGCGCCCGACCATGGGGTCGAGTTCGCCCTTCTTCGCCATCGCGGTCAGGTCGCGCCCGAACGCGTTGAGCGCCGGGGTCTTGCTCTTCTTCCCGGCCCTCTTGCCGCCTTCGCCGGACGGGTTCTCTGTGTCGCTGGGCGGCTCCTCGGTTGGCGGGAAATCGTCCGGATCATCCGGGTCGTCGGTCTCGTCCGAATCGTCCCCCGCCTCGCCGAAGATGCTGCGGATGCCGTCGATGACGGCGGAGGGGGTCACGTTGAGCGAGGCCAGGGCCTGGGCCGCGACACCCTCGCCCTCGCGGACGAGCGCGAGCAGGATGTGCTCCGTGCCGCCCTGCGGCTGCTGCATGGCGCGCGCCTCCGCGACGGCGAGTTGCAGGACCTTCTTGGTGCGCGGAGTCATGGGCAACTCGCCGAGGGTCTTGGTCTCGCCGCCGACGCCGATCATGCGCTCCACCGCAAGGCGCACGTCATCCAGCGCGACGCCGAGTTTGCCCAGCACGGCAAAGGCGACGCCATCGCCCAGCGCGAGCAGCCCGAGCAGCAGGTGCTCCGTGCCGATGTACGAGTGGTTGAAGTGCCGCGCCTCTTTGACCGCGAGTTGAATCGCCTTCTGCGCGCGCGGCGTGAAATTTCCGTAAACGTTCATGACAAAAAAAACTCCGTTTTTTTTGAATTCGGAATTAGAAATGAGGAATTAGGAATTGGTTGGTGTTTTGCTTTTACAACATCCATTTCTAATTTCTGATTTTCCATTCCTAATTCTTAATTCCTAATTCACACAGTATCCGATTCTTGTGCAAGGCGGAAGCCTTGCGCTCCCGGCAATTCCTAATTTCTAATTCCTAATTAATGTACCCCCCTCTGGCTCTCGGCGTAGAACGCCACGAGGGTCTGGATCTCGGGGGTCTGCTCGACCTCGTTGCGGACGCGCTCGAGCGCCTGGCCGCGGTTGAGGTTCTCGCGGTAGAGGAGGCGGAAGGCCTCCTTCAGCGCGGCGCGGGCTTCCTTGGAGAAGCCGAGGCGCTGCAAGCCCACGATGTTCGGGCCGCGCACGATCGTGCCTTCCTCCGTCGATTCGGTGATCATGTAGGGCGGGCAGTCCTGGCGGACCTTGGTGTAGCCGCCGATCATGGCGTGGATGCCGATGCGGCAGAACTGGTGCACGCCGGCCATGCCGCCGAGGATGGCGTGGTCGGCCACCCGCACCTCGCCCGCGAGGGCGGCGAGGTTGGACATGATGACGTGGTTGCCGACCGCGCACCCGTGCGCGATGTGGCAGTACGCCATGATGAGGCAGCCGCTGCCCACGCGCGTGACCTCGCCGGGCTTGGTGCCGAGGTGGACGGTGGAGAACTCGCGCAGGACGGTGTTGTCGCCGACCTCGACGTGGGTGACGTCGCCGTCCTGATATTTCAGGTCCTGCGACTTCATGCCCACGCACGCGAAGGGGAACACCTGGCAGTTCTGCCCGAGGGTGGTGTGGCCCACGACGTGGGCGTGCGCCTGCACGACGGTGCCCGCGCCGATCTTCACGTCCGGCCCGATGATGGCGTAGGGCCCGACCTCCACGTCCGGCGCGAGCTCGGCCTTGGGGTCAACGATTGCGGTTGAATGTATGTTCGCCATGTGGCAACTCCTTTCCTAGAGGTTTTTCGGTAACAGCACGGTGGCCAGCGCGAGGCAGATCGCCACGGGCAGCCAGACCAGCAGATGCGGGTGGAAATCGGGGCGCTTCTGCAGTTCGTTCGCGCCGAGGATGATGAGGTAGTACGTCAGCGCGACGACAAGGCTGATGCCCATCCCGACGGTCGAGTCCTTGCGCTGGGCCTTGATGCCCAGCGGCACGCCGACCAGCACGAAGCAGATGCAGGCGAAGGCCTCCGCGAAGCGCTTGCTGAGCAGGGTGAGGCAGATGGACAGGCGGGCGCGGCGGTATTCCTCCGGCATGCCGCGCGTGTTCGCGCGCAAGTCCTTGATGGCCCGGAGCATCTCGAAGAAGCAGAGGTCCTTCTCCTTGCGCGTGGAGGTGCGGTGGCGGATGGCGTCGGGGATGGTGTGCGTGAAGCGCCCCATCGTCGCGATGCCGGGCTTGTCCGCGTCAATCGGGTCGATGCGCACGTTGTACATCTCCAGGACGATGTCCGTGCCGTTGGTGGAGATGAGCGCCTTCTCGGCCGTCACCTCGCGCGTGACCTCGCGCGAGAAGTCGTAGGCCGTCAGGCCGTACACCCAGTTGCCCTCCTTCTTGGCGAAGAAGAGCGAGACCTTCTCGAAGTCGTTGGGGCGCCCCGCCTCCAAGAGTTGGATCCCCGTGTCCACCGAGACGTTGGACTTCAGGTTGTTCCCGACCTCATGCGCGCGCGGCTGGATCTCGTTGTTCACGTAACAGCAGAGCAGCGTGCAGCACGCGCCGAAGGCGAGCGGGTACTTGATCACGCTCACCAGGTTCACGCCGCACGCGCGCATGGCCGCGATCTCGCTGTCCGCCGACAAGCGGCTGAACACCAGCAGCGCGCTCACCAGCAGCGATAGCGGGATGGTCAGCCACAGCGTCTCCGGGAACCCGATCAGCATCACCTGCCCGATGACGTTCACGGAAACGCCCCGCACGATCAGGTCCGCGATTTTCACCAGCAGCCCGATGGTCAGGACAAACGAAAGCACGATCCACGCCAGGAAAAACGCGGACAGGAACGAGTGCAGCACATATTTCTCAATTGTCTTCATCAGCCGCCTGCTTCGCATTCAGCGCCCGCACATAACGGTTCGGCACGCCACGGACATAGATCTCGATGCGGCGGTTCTCCCGGTTCCCCACGACGAGGTTCGGGCGCACGCGCGGCCGCGCGAAGCCGTAGCCCTTCACGCTCAGCCGCTCCGCCGCCACGCCGCCCTGCGCCAGGTGCGCCGCCACCGCCCTCGCGCGCCGCTCCGTCAGCGCGACGGCCGTTTTCTCATCCGCGCGGGCGCCGCGGTCCGTGTGCCCCTCCACCAGCGCCGTCGCGTGCGGGCTCGCGACAAGCTCGCGGATGACCTCCGCCAAGGCCGCGACGGTCTCCGGCGGCAGCACCGCCGAATTGTAATCAAACTCCGCCGGGATGTCGAACATCAGCAGGTCATCCGTCGGGTCGAGCGGGTCCGTGCCGTCCACGAAAATCTCATGCCAGTCATCCACGCCGCCGCCGTCCGTATCACGCTTCAGCGGATCCGTCTTATAGATTTTCACCTCCTCATAGTCCGTGAGGCCATCGAAATCCGAATCCGGGTTCAGCGGATCCGTGCCATAGATGTTGATTTCCTCATAGTCGGTCAACCCATCGCCGTCCGTATCCTTGCTGAACGGGTCCGTGCCGTGCCGCTTGCGCTCGTCATCCGTCAGCGCCGGCCCGTCGCCGTGCGCCCCGCGCTCCGGCAGGCGCAGCGCCAGCCCCACGGTCGCCATGTAAGCCATCCCGCACCCGCGGTCAACCGCCATGAGCGCGCGCGCGTCCGCACGGAGCGCGACCTCCTCCGTGAGGTAATACATCACGCCGAACCCCGCGCGCGGCCCCGCCATGCCGTGCGCGCCGCCGTCCGCGAACACCCTCGCCGTCGCGCCGTGATACCCCGCGCCCAGCGCGAGGTACGGGTCGAACCGCGAGTAACTGCTCAGGTGGCAGAGCATCTCCGCCGACGCCCCGTAGATGTGCGGGTTGCCCGCGCCCTTGACGTACGGCATCCACGCCGCGCCGGCCTCCGCCGTCCAATGCTCGCTCAAATCATACCCGAGGCAGAGCGACGCGCCCGCGCCGCCGTCGGTCGGCCCGCCGCCCTCAACGATCAGTATCCCCGCGCCCGGGCTCACGCTCCACCGCGTCCAGTCCACGCCCTCCTGGGCAAGGGCAGGCCACACCGCGCCCGCAAGCCCGGCACAGACGCACCTCCTCCATACCCCTTTAAACATGCTCCTCCTTTACGGTGAAAAAATAAGCAACCATTATATCACGCAACGCGCGCGAAGGCTAGCGCAATTAATAATTAGGAATTAGAAATTAGGAATTAGGAAGGGCCGGAAGCCTTGCGCTCCCGGTCATTCCTAATGACTACTCATCGCGCCCGTCGGGCAGGCGGCGGCGCAGCCTCCGCAGCCGACGCACACGGCGGACGGCTCGGAGTACGGCGTCGAGACGCCTTTGTCCATGCCCCGCCCGACGGCTGCAATCGCGCCTGTCCCAAGGCTTTCGCACGCCCTCGCGCATAACCCGCACAATATGCATTTATCGTTTAACGGTATATCGGATTGCGTGGTTTTTTCCGGAGGCGTTTCGGAAGCGGGCGATATAAAGCGTTCGTATTTCGGTACGCCGTACATCCGGCACAGCCTTGTTACGCGGTCGCTTGAGGGGGCGCGCGCGCGGAGAAGCGCGAGCGTCATTCGACGTCTGCGGACAATCCGCTCCGAATTTGTATACACATTGCAATCGCGTTCGACGGGGTAGACGCATGACGCGACGACGTCGCTCCGGCCGCCTGATTCCACTTCGACGAC
>WRJS01000022.1 GCA_009778475.1 Kiritimatiellota bacterium
GTCCCGTACCCCCAACCCCCCCCCCCCCCCCCCCCCCCCCCCCCCCCCCTCCCCCCCCCCCCCCCCCCCCTCCCCCCCTCTCTTCATTCTGGTGTTTCATTACCGATTCAACACCCTGGCGAAAATCATCCGCCGCGATGTCTCACCAAAAAACATTGTTTTTCTGTTCAACAACCAGAGAATACTCGCCGATTTTGGAACTTTTTTTAAATATTGCACTAGCCACAAAATCAAATTAAGGTCAAACTAACAATGATTTTCAAAATTCTAAATATTTTTTGACACTTATTTTAAGATTTTTTGGGAATTCTATTGACAACCCTGCCAAAATCCATTATCCTTGTGAACATCTTTAGGGTTCACAGTATTTTTCTGCGGAGGTGCCGCAAGGAAAATGTTTTTTAGGTTGCAACGGAAAGGAAGAGAAGAAATGAGTACAAAATCACGTATGTTGTCGGCGGTATGCCGTCTCACACAACGGGCGGGCGCAGGGAGATTCCTTGTGGCCGCAACCGCGCTCTTCGGCGCGGCAACGGGCGCGATGGCGCAGTGGACGTATAATCCCGGTCTCTCGGCGAGCATCACCCACCCGGACGGATGGGAAATCATTGTCAGTGAGGACATTATTGGGAATGGTCCCTCCGAACTGATGATAGGCGAGTGTATCGCGGAACCTTCGACGCCGAAGGTCTTGAACCTCAACCAGCCCATCAGCGGCGGTTATGTCATTACGGCCACGACCCCGAGCGGTATATTCGGATGGAACGACGGCGGCACCGTTGGCTTGGACAAGTTGGCGGGACTTATCTTGCCAGACACGTTGAAGCGTATCGAGTCCTCTTCCTTCAGCGACGAGTCATTCCAAGGCGTCAGCCATTCCGTATGGACGCAACGCACTCTCGTCATCCCGGACAGTGTCACCGACATCGGATCCATGGCTTTCCGCAACCTGATTGAGGATTTGGCGTCGCAGGATGAATATGCGATTGACAGTATCACCATCGGCGCCGGCGTGGAGTACATCGACACTTACGCCTTCTGGAACATTCGTCCGCTGGACATTTATTTCAGGGGCACGCCGCCAGTGCTAGAGGATGGGACTTCCCTGCCGATTCGCGCCAATATATCGGGCAACGCGCAGTTGCCGAACGCCAATGTGTACGTCTTGCGTGACATGGGCTGGGAAGGACTTGTCGATTCGGGTAGCCTTGAGCAAGGGGACGCGGTTATTCTTTTCAAAACGGGGGGTGTCAGTTACGGTGGCGCCGGTTATGGTTATGTCGGGTACTGGACGCCGCAGTCGCAGGAACCTGAGTACGCCTGGTACCTCGTGGATAACGGTTCCGGGACCTTCAGCCTCACCAACGCTTTTGGCTGGAAATTCGACGTGGCTCCGGACACGGTGACAGGCGAAATCATTGTCGGTGGAAACCAAAACAATAACTTCTTTGGCGGCGGGCCGCTGGATTTTTCCGGCGCCATCCATCACGCGACGCCGCCGCTCAATGGCGGCGAGTACAGGATTGTCGAGATTGATGGCGGCGGGGCGAGTATCTTTCCCGCGATAATGGCCCCGAGGGTGGAGAGCCTTGTCCTGCCCGACACGCTTGTCGCCATCGGCGTCCAGGTCTTCTCCGGTTGCGAATGCACGGGCGACCTGGTGATCCCCGCCTCGGTGGAGTACATCGGCACCATGGCTTTCCTAGACTGCCAGTTTGACGCGGTCTATTTCATGGGACCGTACTCGGAGGACTTCGGAGAAGGGCTCTACCACCCCACCGACATGGATCCCATGTATCGTTATGACGACATCCCAACCTACATCACCGTGGAACACGCCGCGAGTTGGCTTGCGAGCGGGGAGATCTACGGCATTCCGTCCCCCGCGCAGGCGCTCGCCGACGGCACGGCGATGTGGCGCGGGAACTATAACGGTGGCGGGCAAATTCTCTGTCCGGGGTATGTCAATGCGTCGGAGTACGCTTGGTACCTCGTGTACGACAATAACACCGGGTACAGCATCACCAATGCGGTCGGCTGGGAATTCGCGGTGATTCCGTCCGCCGGGGACGGCGAGTTGACGGTGCAGGGCGCCATCCGCTACCCCGTAACGCCCGACCTGTTGGATTTTTCGGGCGCGATCCATGATGGCGGCTATCCGCCCTCCAATGGCGGCGACTATAAAATTGTCGCGTTTGACAACAGCGGGCCCTGCCTCTTCCATGCCGCGCTCGGCGGCGTGACCGGCCTTGTCCTGCCGGAAACGGTCATCAGCATCGGCGTTCGGTTCTTCGCCGGTCTCGATAATTGCACGGGGGACTTGGTGATTCCCGCCTCCGTGGAATTCATTGACGACGGGGCGTTTGGCGGGTTCACGGCCGGGCCGTACAATTATTCAGGAGCGGAATTCGACGCGGTGTATTTCGAGGGCGCGTATCCGTTCCTCGGCACGGACCTCTACGATTACGCCACCATCCCCACTTACATCACCGTGGAGCACGCCGCAGGGTGGCTCGCGAGCGGCGAGATTTTCGGCAGCCCGAGTCCTGGGAAGGCGCTGGAGAACGGCACGGCCACGTGGCGCGACGGCGGGGCGATTTACTGCCCGGGGTATGTCCACGTGCAGCAAAAGTGGACGGATCGCCGCGACGGGACATGGCCGAACATCGGGGGCGACCACGGGCACATCGTGGGCGGCCTCTATGTCATCTCCACCGAGGAGCAACTGGCGCAGTTTGCGTATCTGGTCGCTGAAGGCGACACCTTCGGCGGCAAGACGGTGGTGCTGGCCGCGGACTTGGATATGTCCGGTTACTTCTGGGAGGGCATCGGCAGGGACGGGACCACGCCGTTCGCGGGCACCTTTGACGGCAGGGGCAGGAGCATCAACGGCCTGAATGGCGACAGCGGGCTTTTCGCGGTCGGCATCCGCAATGGCGCCAGGGTCAGGGACGTCGTGGTCTCTGGCACGATCGTCTCGGACTTGCACATCGTGGGCGGCATTACCAGCAGCACCTCCACCGGGGCTGTCATCGACGGGTGCAGCTTCGCGGGGAGCATCCTCGGGAGCGGCGAGCATGTCGGCGGCATCGTCGGTCTCCATTCTGACAGCTCGATGATCGTCAACTGCGAAAACACGGCAAGCGTGTCGGTTCAGGGGAAGGCGGATGCCGCGAGTTTCGATTTCCGCGTCGGCGGCATTGCCGGGTCGGTTAACTCCTCGGCCCAGATCATCAACTGCCGCAACGCCGGAAGCGTCACCGCCGCCGCCTGCAACCCGCCGAGCGCCACGGAGCATCTCCGCGCGGGCGGCATCGCCGGGCTCGTCTCTGGCGGCAGTTTCGACGTTGGGGTCAAGAATTGCTACAATTCCGGCACGGTGACCACGACGGGATCGGTGTCCGGGAACAACCATTGTGGCGGCCTCGCCGGCAGCGTACAGGGCATCGCGCACATCACGTCCTGTTACTGGAAGACGGGCGGGGCATCGTACCCGCAAAACGCGATAGGGGGCAATTACCTTGGCCAGACCGTGACCATCATTAGCACCGTCTATTCGTTTACCACGCCTCCCGGAACGGTATCCGTCACGGATGACCTTCTCGACCTGCTCACCGGCTTTGTCGTCGCGAACGCAACCTACAACGGCGTCACCCTCTGGAAGTGGACGCTGGTCGGCTCGCTGGACGGCTATCCCGTCTTCTTCCCGCGGCCCGTGTGGGTTCCCGACCTGACTGACGGCGCGGGCGATGACGACTGGTTCATCATCACCACCGGCGACAGCGACGACCTGAGCCTGCCCAAGGAACTCGACGATACCGACCCGCTGTACGTTGAGGACGGCCACCTCGTCGAGGTCGAGCCGGGCAACGACATTGACCACACCACGGACGACAGCGGCAAGTACAAGTACCGCGTGCCGAACCTGCGGAACTTCCCGCACCCGCAGAACCGCTACATCTTCGACCCGTCGAAGCCCGGCATCTGGGTGATCGAGGACGACGGCAACGGCGGCATCACCACCAACGCCTTCATCAACGTCCCGGACGGCACGGTGGACGTCTTCGACCCGAACACGGGCGACAAGAGCGAGTTCTGGGTGCCCGACCCGAACGACTACGGCGAATACTTCGTGTTCGACTACGACGACGACACGTGGGACTTCCCGAGCGGCTACCAAGAAGGGCCCATCGGCGACGAG
Organism: Kiritimatiellota bacterium; assembly: GCA_009778475.1. GTDB lineage: Bacteria > Verrucomicrobiota > Kiritimatiellia > RFP12 > UBA1067 > WRJS01. The sequence continues at coordinate 4,202 of WRJS01000022.1, forward strand.
TACGGCGACAACCTCGTGGACGTCCAGCCCGGCACCCTCATCGGCCACACCGACGAGACCAAGGATGGCTATGAACCCCCGTTCGTCGTGCCGGAGGTGCCCCTCTTCCCGTATGACGGCGGCACCGACAACGGCGGCCACGACTACGTGTTCGTGCCGGACATCCCGGCGGTCATTGTGATTGACGACCAAGGCAACGTCGTTGCGATCATTGACGTGCCGAGCGGCGCGATCACCATCATTGACGGCCAGGATGGCGACTGGTATTACATCCCCGACACTTCGGACGGGGCGGGACCGGGCGACTACTTTAAGATTCGCAAGGGCAACAACGCCTTCCACCCCGGTGTAAAATTCCCCGGCAAGGACTGGACAGACATCGAGCCCGGCGTGGTCATCGAACACGAGCCCGACGGCGACGGCTATCCGTTTATCGTCCCCGAACTGCCCGGCTTCCCGCCCCAACCTGCGCACAATTTACAAAACCTCCGCAATCATTACCACTACGAGTTCGACCCTTCAATCCCCGCGGTGCTGGTCATTGACGCGATCAGCCCGAAGACCAACGCGGTCATCCACATCCCGGACGGCACGGTGGACATCTTGGATCCCGAGACGGGCGACACGCTCGAGTTCTGGGTGCCCGACCCGAACAATCCCGGCGAATACTTCGTGTTCGACTACGATGACGACACGTGGGACTTCCCGAGCAAGCATCAGGGCACTCATGGCGGCAAGTACGGCAAGAACCTTGTGGACGTGGCGCCCGGCACGGTCATCGGCCACACCGACGACGGCGAGGAGGGCTATCCCTTCGAGGTGTCCGAGATCCCCGAGTTCCCGTACAACGGCGGCGAGGGCGAGGGGTACGACTACGTGTTTGTGCCGGACCTCCCTGCGGTCATCGTCATCGACCGCGACACGGGCGAGGTGGTGGCGGTCATTGATGTGCCGACGGGCGACGTCGAGTACAAGACCGCCGCCGAGGAGTGGGTCAACGTCACCGACATCAAGGTCAACCTGCTGACCGGCAATGCGCTGCTGACGCTGGACAACGCCACCGTAGCGGCCCGCCTCGGGCCGGTGTTCACCTACGTCATCTACGCGACGACGGACCTGACGCAACCCTTCACGCTCTGGACGCCGCACGACGAGGACGTTCATTTCGGCGTGGCGCGCGGCGGCCCGGCGCACGTGGCAACCATGGCGACGCAGAACGAGCCGCAGATGTTCTTCAAGGTCAAGGCCGTGCGGACCGTAACCCCCTGACGGGATTGATTCTCCCGCGCGGCGGACGTGTTGTCTTTCATATTATTATCGTCCGACTTGCCGCCGAGAGGGGATCGCCCCCGCCCAGCAATGGGCGGGGGCTCTTTTTTCCCTGATGCGGGCAGGAATGCCCGCGCCACCTTTTTTGCCGGGAGCGCAAGGCTTCCGCCTTGCCAACCCCGGGAGCGCAAGGCTTCCGCCTTGCCAACCCCGGGAACGCAAGGCTTCCGCCTTGCCATCTAAAAATTCGGATCACCCGCGCCACCCCGTCTCCCTCATGCCTGATTTCTCGTTAGAAGTGAAACGCAACGAAGACGCGGATAGCCCTTGATGTTTTCTGCGGGTTACGGTATTATGGTTGCGCTTTTTTGAAAACGGCAAGTGCCTGATCAAAGTGAAAGTGTGGTTGCGTGACAAGGAAAAGTGTCCAGCAGAAACAGGTGCATGAGCGACGTTGGCTCGTGAGGGATGATGAGCAGGGCGAGACGTTCGGTCCCGTCACGGTCGAGACGTTGCGGGCATGGGCGCAGGACGGGCGGCTGGCGCCCACGAGCATGGTCTCGGAGAACGCGGCGGACTGGTCGCCTGTGGCGCATTTCCCTGGGCTGGGGATGGACTGGGTGGTCGAGACGTCGCCGGGGGCGTTCTATGGACCGATCCATCTGCAGGCGTTGGAGGGGTTGCTCAAGGACGGCACGATTGCCGCGTCCGCCATCCTGTTCGCGCGGCGTGACAGCATGACGGACGCGCCTCCGCAGCAGGGCGGCGCAGTGGCGCGCGCGGAGGCGGCGGAGCAGGCGCTGGCCGAGTGCGTCAAACAGGCGGAGCAGGCGCAGCGGCTGCTGACGGCGCAGGTCACGCAACTGACGGCGCAACTGTCGGAGTGCGAGATGCGTCTGCAACGGGCCGACCAAAAGACGGCGGAGGCGAACGCGCTGCCGCTGTTCGCGCAGCAAATCACCTCCGCGCAGGAAATGGTCGCGCAGCAGATCCTGGATGCCGTGGCGGATGTGCAGACGGCGGTCGCAGAACAGGCGGAGCAGGCCGCGGCCTTGCGGCAAGCGTTGAGCCCCCTCCCCGTCAGGGATGCGGTTGCGCGTTTGCAGGCCGCCGTGCAGGATGTGCCGGGGGAGGTCGCGCGCGCGCTCGCGCCGGAGCGGCAGGAGATGCTGGCGGCGATCGCGAACGTCCAGCCGCAGACGGTCCAAGCCGTTGAGCGGAGTGTCCGTGATGCGGTGGCCGCCGTGTCGCAGCAGGTCCGGCAGCTTTCGGAGGGCCTGCGCGAGATGGAGCGGGCGCTGGCGGCAAGTCCGAAGGCGGCGGCGCCTGAGCCGACGGCCGGGCGCGTGTATGTGGAGGCGGAGGCGGTGGAAGTCATCCCGCCGGCTGCGCACGGGCAGTCGCATGGCCGCCGGGCGCACGCGAAGGCCGCCACGCACGAGACGCCGCCCGAGGTCCAGACCGCGCATCACGACACGCGGAGGCACAGCGGCGAAGGGCTTTCGATGGCGGAGCTCGAGCAGCAGGCCCAGCGCGAGCTGGAGCGGCTCGGCGCACAGGGCGTGAACCTTTTCAAGCGGAAGAAATGACGGGGTTTTTCAGGATGAACGGGATTATGTTTTTGTTCTAAGAACGCGAAACGGAGACCTTGATGTCACAGCAAGCAGAGAACGACAGTGCGGTCCAGTGGTTTTTGCGGACAGGCGGCGAGACCGTGTTTGGGCCTGTCACGCGGGAGGGCCTTATCGTCTGGGCGGAGCAGGGGCGCATCCTGCCGGGGCATGAAGTCTCGGCCGACCGCAAGAAGTGGCTGCCGGCCGTCTCGGTTGAGTTCCTCGATATGCGCTGGTACGTTGACGACGGCGACGAGGATTTGCGCGGGCCGCTGAACCGCTTGGCCGCCGAGACACTTGTCAAGAGCGGCAAGGTGAGCGCGGGGGCGCAGATTGTCGCTGCGGACGAGGTGGACGCGGCCGACGCGGAGGAGGAGGAGAAGCCCGCCCCTGCGCCGCGCGGCAAAGCTTCGGCGCGGCCGCAGGCGCAAGAGCTTGGGCTTGGGCTGGCGGAAACGCCGCCGCCAACGCGCAGCAGCCGCGCGGCTTCGGATGCCGCGCGGAACACGAGCGCGCTCCAGCAGGAATGCACGCGCCTGACGGCGAAGGTCGAGGAGCTGGAGGCGCTGTGCGAGACGCTGAAGCGGAACAGCGAGAAAGATTCCCGTGCCGCTGAGCGGCGTGCGGAGCAGTTGCGCCAGCAGGTCAAGAAGCAGGAGGCCGAGATTGAGGACTTGAACGCGGCGGCGGGCCAGCCCGCCGCACCTGTGGTGGATGCGGCGCTCGTGCGCGAGCGCGACGACCTGCTGGTGCGGCTCGGCGAGACCTGCCGCGAGCGCGATGACCTGCTGGCGACGGCCGCGGATCAGGACGAGGCGTTTAAGAGCCTGATCCAGCGCGTTGCCGAGCTTGAGCAGAAGGTGCAGTCGGAGACGCAGAAAAACGATGAGGCCAATCATGCGCTCACCACGGATGAGCGCGTCATCCAGCAGCTGCGCAACGAGCTGAAGAGCTGGCAGCAGGCGTGCCAGAAAAGCACGGCGACGGAGCAGGCCGCGCTGGCGCGGGCGGCGGATGCGGAGTCGGATTTGGCGGACGTGCTGGCGACGGCCAACGCGCGTGACGCGGAGTACGCCGAGAAAATCGCGGGCCTCGAAAAGAACGCCACGCAGTCGCCCGAGGAAATCGCGCAGTTCTATTCCGATCAGGCCGCCATCTATCAGTTGTGCAAGCATGAGCTGGAGACCCTCGCGAAATCGCTGGAGATGGAACGGACGTACTTTGAGCAGCTGAAGCACATCTCCGCGCAACGCGCGCAGGCCATGCAGGAACGCAAGCAGACGCTGATGCGCCAGCTCGGCAACAGCCCTGCCGACATGACGCGCCTGAGCGCGCGCGAGCAGTCGTCCGATCCGGGCGCGGTGCGCATCCGCAACGAGTTCGACAACCTCCGCTTCACGCATGAGCGCGAGATGCGCCAGTCCGAGGAGCGCGAGCGCGAGATGCAGCGCAAGCTGCACGTGTTCGAGTCGGAGGTCGGGCGCCTGCGCGAGCTTGCCCTGGAAGGCGAGAAGCTCGGGCGGCGCGTGCAGGAGCTCTCGGATCTGCTCCGCAAGCGCGAGCATGAGCTTGCGGAGACGCGCGCGAAAAACGAGTCCGAGCGCGAACAGTTCCAAGGCAGCCAGAAGGCCCTGCTCACGCGCATCGAGGCGCTGGAGCGCGGTGTCCGTCCCGAACCGGCGGAGACCGTCCAGTCCGCCGACGCCAAAACCGTCAAGCTCGCCTCTTGGATGCGTTTTAAACATTAGCCGTTTTTTTTCTTTTCACATCAACCCTCATTACGCTACACTAAGGCCATGAATGACATTCCTCCGAAACACACGCCGGATGATTCAGCCACCGCGAGTGGCAATCTGGTTTCGTTCTATCAGGCGGCCTCGAACGCCCAGCCGGAATCCTTTCCCGTTCTGAAAGCCTTCCAGGACTACATCGAGGCCGAACGCGCGCAGGCCCGCAAACGGGTCGTCTCGCTCTCGGTCATCTTTGCGGTCATCATCTGCGCGGTCATCGGCGGTTTCCTCTCGACGGGCATCTACCTGATGCGCGACAGGGCGCAGATGCAGGATCAGATGATGCGCGACCGGACGCAGATGCAGGACAAGATCCTCGAGATCGCGCTTGCTGCCCGCCCGGCCGCGGAGCCGCCGGTCCCCGCCCACATCGCGCCGCCCGCGCCATCTGCCGCGCCGCAGGTTGACATCGTGGAAAAGACCGTCGAGGAAATCTCGAAGGTCACCGCCGCCTTGCAGTCCGACATCGGCAAGCGCATCGACGGCATCTCCGAAATCAGCTCGCAGGTGCACGAGAAAGTCACCTCCCAAGAGACCGAGCTGGAGAAGCTCCGCCAAGAGCTCGGCCAGATGAAAGAGCAGAACCAGCTGCTCAAAGGCGACGTCGAGGTCATGCGCACCGCCACGGCCCGGGCCACGCCCGTCACGCCCGGACTCACGCCGCCCACAGTCGCCGTCGCCGTGCCGCCCGCGCCCGACGAGCCGCCAGACGTGCCGGGCGTTGTCGTCGTGCCGCCGCCGCCCAAGGAAGACCTGCGCTTCCCGCCGGCCACCAAAGAGCCCCCCGCCACACCCGACGGCGTGAACCCGCCCGACGCCCCGAAAGGCACGATGCTCACCTCCGTGCCGCTGGAGTCGAAAGCCAGCGGCACCATCCCGTGGCGCGTCATCATCCCCGAGTGACACGTCATGGCACGCCAAGTCCTGTTCGTCTGCACCGGGAACATCTGCCGCAGCCCGATGGCCGAAGGGTTATTGCGTGCCGCGTTGCCCAAGGGGACAATATGGCGTGTGACCTCGGCCGGGACAAGCACCCTGGACGGCTTCGGCGCCTCCGCCCACGCCATAGACGTCATGGCCGAAAAGGGGATCAGTATCAAGGCGCACCGCAGCCAATCGGCCACGCGCGATCGGGTCTCCCTGTCCGACGTCATCATCGCCATGACCGCTGAGCACGCCCGAACGCTGACCAGCCGCTTCCCCGAATGCCGCGACCGCATCCACCTCATGCGCGCCTTTGACCCCGGCTCGCCGCCCGGCAGCGACGTGAGCGACCCCTTCGGCGGCACCCTCGCCGAGTACCGCGCGTGCTGCGCCCTCTTGCACAAGAGCATGCCCGGCCTGCTCGCGTTCCTCGAAGCGCACGGGGGGCGTGCTGAGGGGATGGGCAGGGCGCCTCGCGAACCATCGCCCTGAAACGCACGGCTGGCCATCGGAGATTCAAAATGATCATCGACACCCTCACGCAGGCATCCCGTTATGAAGCGCTTCACCCGCGCTTCAAGGCCGCGTTCGACTTCCTGCGCGGCACCGGCCTGCAATCGCTCGCCCCCGGCCGCACGGAGATTGACGGCGACGACCTTTTCGCGCTCACGCAAGCCTACGAGACGCAACCCGCCCAAGGCGGCAAGCTCGAGGCCCACCGCACCTACATCGACATCCAGTTCGTCATCAGCGGCGAAGAGCTCATCGGGTACGCGCCCTTGCAAGGCCAGCCCCCGGCCGGCCCCTTCGACGCCGAGAAAGACATCGGGTTTTACCACGGCGACGCCAGCTTTACAAAACTTTCCGCCGGAATGTTCGCCATCCTCTTCCCCCACGACGCGCACCTCCCCGCACGCCACCTCACAACCCCGGCACACGTCACGAAAACCGTTCTGAAAGTGCGGGCATGATGGATATTGTTCAGCCCCTGCAGGGGCTGATGGCGATTGCTTGCCGTCCGCCGGTTCCGCCCGCATACGCTCGCTCTCCATATTACGCCCACCATGACGACAGGGCAGGTTTACTGGTAGAGACGGATGGTTATCCGTCTCCCCGTGTCATTGCCTTCAGGAGACGGATAATCATCCGTCTCTACGATGCTTGCCCTCCATATCACGCCCACCATGACGATAGGGCAGGTTTACTGGTAGAGACGGATGATTATCCGTCTCCCCGTGTCATTGCCTTCAGGAGACGGATAATTATCCGTCTCTACGATGCACGCTCTCCATATCACGCCCTCCGAACAGGGTAAAACAAGTATTAAATTACCATTTAGTATGCCGTCATACGCATGTGGGCATCGAATCGTTTGCGTTTTTTCTGAAAATTTCATATAAATTTACAAAATAAAGCTGTTATTGTATTATCATTGTTCTAATTTTGCATTCAATTTATTAAATATTTTTTTTTATTTTTTCAATTGATAGTTTTCCATAATTTTGGTATATTTTAATGACTTTGCAAGTGAAAAGGTTTTGGGTGATTTATAGTATGGCTCGAATAGGTTGGAGATGGCTGGTCATAAGCTAGTCATGTCTGTTGATTGCTTTTAGGCTAATCAATGATAACGAAACTATTTGCTTTGCGGGGTTGAACAGAATCGTGGGATAAACAGAGGCATAGGAAAGGAACAAACGAATGATTAAGTTCATACAGGCGGCTGCGGCCGCAATCACAAGGGCGGCCTTGGCCGCAACCGCGTTGGCGGTCATCGGGGTATCCAGCGCACAGGCGCAAGTGGAATACACAATCACAAAGAGCGGCTCGACTTACTCCGCCACACGCGTGGGCAGCGGGGTTATTTACAGCGACAACATCGTTCAAACCGTGGTGAACGCAATCAAAGCCAACGCGAATGGCAACGCCAGCATCGTCACGTTCGGATCGGGCGGCAACACGCTGGACATCGGCAACGCCGGCATCAACCTGGACGGTTCGGGAGTCGGATGGAATGTCACGCTGCACGGGAAGTTGACATCGAGTAATTGGGGCGCTACGCTTACCATCAATAAAGGCGCCGCCGTCACATCCTACGCGGATGTCGCCAACACGGGGATTGACGGGTATTGGGAAACTGCGATAAACGTATATTCTGGATCGATAGACAGTAAACAAGCTCCCGTTCATATTCGCGAAGGAAACATCAGCAGCGCGTGGGGGCACGCCCTTTACGCCCAAGGGGATACTTTCGAAGTGCACGTCTGGGACGGCACGTTCACGTCCCTTGGCATGGCGATTTTCGGAAACAACGACGATTACCAACACGGATTTGAAGGAAAAATTTACATTCACGGCGGAAACTTTAGCTGCACAATACCCGTTTATCCCGCCATTGAAGCCTGCTCGTGTGAAATTCATATTTACGGCGGCACTATCTCCTGTCCTTCACCCAACAACGGCGTGGTGGGCGGTTACATGTATCAAGAGGGTTATTTTATTTTGGGAGGCGCTCCCGACATTGACGGCGCCCTTATTGTGAGCATTCCTCATGATAATCCCTATCCCTCCGATTATCAACATTATTATACCGTTCAAACTTACGGTCCGGACGCTTTCAACCCCGGATCGCGCGTTTACGACATACGCGTAACCGATGGATTGGCGAACAACAGGGTTGTCGTGGCGAACGGCGCGAATTTCATCTCAAACTTCAGGCTTGACCCGGCGGGTTCCGGCACCGCAAACTATACTTTGGTTGCGAGCGGAAACGACATCGTCATGCGGGAAAAATCCCAGGTCAGCCAAGATTATTGGTCGATGACGAACGCGACGCGCATGGTGCACTACACGAACGGCACGCCGGACGGGTGGGATTTGACGGTTTCATTGAACAGCGGGGAAGTTACACTCGCACCCGTCGCACCTAATGCGCCGGCCAACAAAGCGCCCGCGCCCGTGGGCGGCGTGTTGGTCTGCCCCTTGGAGGACACGATTTACGACATGTACGGCACAATTTGCCCGTTGGTTGCGATCGCGGACTGCGGTAGCGTTTATATTGCGCCCACGTGGTACTATACCCAACCGTTTTGGTTTATCAATACAACGCTTACGGGCGTCACCTTCCCGGACACGCTCACGTACATCGGGAATGATGCGTTTAGAAGTTGCGCACAACTCACGAACGTTGCTTTTCCCAATTTTCTCGTGACCATCGGAAATTCCGCATTTAATTATTGCTCGGGTCTCACGGGGACGCTGACGCTCCCCAACTCCCTCGTGAACATCGGCTATAATGCGTTTTTCTGGTGCACAGGTCTTACGGGGAATCTCGTCATCCCGAACAACGTACAAACCATCGGAAGTACCGCGTTTTATGGTTGCACGGGGATTGACGGTTCGCTGACGCTGGGATCGTCGCTGCAAACCATCCAAGGGGGTGCGTTTAGCGAAATCCCTTTCAACGGTACGCCTTTGTCGTTCCCAAATTCGTTGGTGAACATTGAGCATCAATTATTCATGTGGAGCACGTTTTCGCATGTTTCTTCGTGGGGTAATTTGAGAGAAATAAATTATTCGTTGTTTGATAAAGCGACATTCACGACCAACTTGTTTGTCGTTCCTCCGCAAATCACGAATATCACTTACAGCGCATTTTTCGGAGCCAAATTCGGCGACGGAAACGGCGTGGTCTTTGTGGGAGACGAAGTGGAGACTATCGGTTGGAACGCTTTTGATAACGCCCAATACAAGATCATTTCCGTTCCTTCCACAAGCGTTGAGTTTGAACATGCGGTTTTTTCCTGGTGCCCGGAAGGAGGAAATGTCATTTTCCGCGGTCAATATCCCACATTTAATGATCCAGAGTGGAATAAACTCTACGGAAATTTATATTCGGAAATAGGGAATTTTTCCGGTTTCGGCACGTCTTGGATTTACCGCGAACACCTTGCGGATTGGAACACAAAGAGCGGCGCTACGGCGCCCATTCAATCCGGTATTGCGGAATGGTTTGACCTTCCGATTTATTTGATTGACAATCAACTCACGTTCAACGCGCAGGGCGGGCTTTGGATGGAGGGCGCCGCGCCGTCGCCGGTGTTGTTCACTAATTCGCTCTTCGCGGCGTTGACGGGCGTGAACGTGCTTTGCCCCGCGTTGCCGGAAGTCAAAAAGTTGGGATACCATTTCAAGGGTTGGAACACCTCGCCGGACGGCAATGGCACGACATTGACGCCGGGGCTTCCGATTTCGCTCGACCATGACGCGATGCTCTACGCGCAGTATTCGACGGACGAAAACCACATTGTTCCCGCGCACTGGATCGTCATCAGCCCCGACCGCATGGTGCACTACGACACCCACGAAAACCCCACGGGTTGGGAACTTCGCATTTCCATTGACAAGGAAAACCGCGTTACGATTTTGGGTGATAATAATATTGGAGATGTTGTCAACTTCTATCCCGACGGTGAAGGTTTCTTGGATCTGCCCTTGGGCGACCCGATTTACAGCATGTACGACATCGCGCGTTTCGGCGAAGAGGAAGGATACAACATTTCAAGGCAATTGTTTGTAATGTTCATGAACGACACTTATAGCATGGAGGATTGTGTAAATTATCCTGAATTTATGCGCGCGGACTTCAATGGTGACGGCGTGGTGGATTTGGACGATTTAATGCCGATGGATGCGTGGTATAATTTGCATTTCGCCCTGGATGACTTCATGTGTGAATACCCGCTTTATGACCACAACCCCTACTCGCCAATCATCCTTGTGGCGATTGCCGACACGGTTGGAAATTATAATAACTCGCCGTTTTATCCCGTGGCGGGACGCATTACGACGATGACCTTGCCGGACACGTTGGAATACATCGGCGATATGGCGTTTTTGGTTTTTGGCAATTTCAACGACCCGAATTTCACGACATTGCCCGATTCCGTGACCCATATTGGAAAACAAGCATTTTATATATGGGAATTTTTCGACCAGCCGTTCACGATGCCGGATTCCGTGGAATCGATAGGTGTGTCTTCGTTCGAGGGTTGGGTGAATATGAATTCCCCGTTTGTTCTTTCCGCCGGATTGAAAAACATCCCAGGTGGTGCGTTTGTAAAATGGGGTTTATACAACCAATCTTTCGCAATTCCCGCCGCAGTGACGAATATCGGACACAACGCTTTTTACGGTTGGTACGATTTCGACCAGTTCTTCATCATCCCGGAAAACGTTGAGAGCATGGGAAATGGTGTTTTTGCAAATTGCTTTTCGCTTCCCGGTGTCATTTTCGAGGGGCCCTGTCCGGAATTCGTGACCATTGGGGAAATAAGTGGCATATATTATTCTTACAACGGATTCCCCAAGGATTTCGCGACGTGGGTTCACCGCGCACATGTTGATTCGTGGGAAAATGAATTCCCCGGAATCTTGGCGGGCAGCGCAATTTTGGACAACAACCCCCTGCGCGTGATTGAGCAGGAAATCACGTATGAGGTCGGGAGTGCGGTTTACGCCACGGCGCTCTACACGAACAGCGTGCTGGCGAATCTCATCAGCGGCAACAAGGTAACGCCGATTATCAACCCCGCCCCGCCGCCGCCGTCCATTCCGGACATGTATTTCGCGGGTTGGGTGGATGCGTCGGGCGCGGATTTCGACAATGTGACGGTCGTCGGAACAAGCGACTTCACGGTGTACGCGGTGTTCGACGACCTGCCGGAGTTCATGAGCGAATTGCGTTTCAACAACGGCGAGCTCGCCACGGGCGGGCAGGAGAACAACTTGTACGCGTTTTACGGTCTGCCGATGCCCGCGCTCGATATGTCCGAACCGCCCGTATGGGATGACATGCACTTCATGGGATACTGGGATTCGGCGGAAGACGAAGGCACGATGTATTACGGCCCGGACATGATGCCGGCGGTGACGGAATGGGACAAGGAGTACAACGGGGTCGTGCTCCTCTACGCGCGTTGGGGAGAACATCCGGTTTATTTGCACCAAGCTCCCGGCACCGGCGGCGCGACGGTGGTGTTCGCGACGAGCGGCAGCGTATTACCTATTGCGACCGCGCCGAAACACCCGCAAAGCAACATGTTCTTCATGGGTTATTTCACGGAAAACATGGGGAACGGCGTCCAATACTATAATTGGAATATGCGCGGACAGCAAAAATGGGTCATCGGCGGCCCGGAAATCCTCTACGCGCATTACGAACAGTCGAACGCGCAGGTTAGTTTCAAGGACAGCGATTACGGGATAATGGACAACCCGCCGGCCCCGCAGTATTTCATGCCGGGGCAAGCCTACGGCACGCTTCGCAACGTGCGCGGCAAAATAAACGGCGTAACCGCATACTTCGCGGGCTGGTACACGGAGCCGGAGTGCATCAACAAAGTAACTGGCAAAACGGTTACCGATCCGAATGCGCAATCCCACATCTTGTACGCGAAGTTTACTGATACGCAGAACACCTCGCGCCTCCTTTACTACAGGCCGAACGGCGGCACAATAGACGGCGATCCGGCGATTTCGCTCTTGTTGGAGTTTGACAATTCCTTGACGGCGGGATTGATTATCATGGATTCGGAATATTACAGGGAACCGGACTACGACCCGAAGCACGACTTCATCGGTTGGCGGCAGTACGACTCCGTGGGATTGCGTTTGCAGAGCGCGTGGATGGAATACGACACCGTCATGCCCCTCAACAACCGCATCTATGTCGCGCAGTGGAGCATCTATTGGGCGGACACGCCGTACACCGCGAACCCGGCGGTCACCAACGACCTGGGGCTCACGTGGCGCGACAACACCATACTCATCACCTCGACCAATCCCAAGTACGACCTCGGCGGGGCGGTCAAGAAGGGCAACGTGAAACTGAAGTACGAAATCGAATTGGGCGACGGCGAAGCGCCGGACGGACTCTTCGTGGATCCGGACACCGGCCGCCTCTTCGGAACGGTCGCGAACACCGCGCCGAACGGCAAATACGTTTTCGGCGTTACGGTCAGAGGTTACGAAGGCAACAACGGCACGGAACTCGAACGCGTTCCGCCCATCACCAAGTGGTTCACCATCGAGGTCGTCAACTACGAAGAAATCGAACCCATGGTGACGGTGAGTTACGACCCCAACGACGGGACGGCTCCCGACTACTTCTGGCAGGAGGAAGTGCCGACTTCGGGATCCTACTCCCACTACAACCCGCCGGCTGCGCCGCTTTATGACGGCTGGGCGTTCCAAGGCTGGTTCCTCGGCTCCAAGCGCATCACCGTCGCGACACCTCTGGCGTTGAACATCAATCACACCGTGACCGCGTTCTGGGCGAAGGTCAATGACCCGATCTACAGCGGCGACAACGACGATGGCATCATCACCATCCTCCCGCCGCCCGGCACCCCCGGCGTCACCAACGACGCGCCCGTGGAGATTATCGTGGACGACGGCACGGGTTCGCCCGTGGTCATCCCCGGCCACCTCGATCCCGGCGACGCGCCGGGAACGTGGGTGGTCGTCCCCGAAGGCAATCTGCCTGCGGGCGAGGATCTGGACATCACGGTCGTCATCAACCCAAGGGAGCAGGACGAGATCACCCTCGACTTCCCGGACGTGGACATCTGGACGGATTCCGAGTTCGACGACGGCAACGACGGCAACGGCTGGATCGCGTACACCCGTATCCTCAACCAGAGGTTCGGCAAGTACACCCCCGCCAGCAACGATAGCGAACCCCTCGGCGACAAGACCGTCACCATCACCATCTTCGACCCGGCGGGCAACGGCGGCGACGGCAGGTTCTACGTCTATCCCGGCCACCTCGACGCCGAAGGCAACATCATCCTCGACGGCCCCGTTGCCGACGAACTCATCGGCAAGGGCAACCTCGACATCACCATCAACGTCGGCGGCGACACCGTCGCCGGGGCCGTGACGGTGCTGGAAGGGCCGGACGTGGCGTGGAACGCCCCCATCACGGATGACGATGCCATCCTCGGCAGCCTCGACCCCAAGGACATGGACGGCGACAGCCGCATCCATGACGGCGCGGTCGTCGAAATCATCCTCGGCGACGGCCGGAGGGTGCGCGGCACGCTGGCGGAGAAGGGCGGCGGGTACGGGTACGACATCGTGCTGGACGACGGCGAAATGCTGGAGGGCGGCGACACGATCGTCGGGATCATCGTGGATCCGGACGGCAGTTACCCGCTGGAGATCCCGACCGTGAGCCCGCCCACCGTCACGGGCAACGGCGGCGAGCAGTGGATCATGGTCCGCGAGATCACCGCGCCGCCCCAGACCCTGACGGGGACGGACTTCGTCATGGCGTGGGACACCGAGCAGATCACCCTGCGCGGCACGGTCAAGTACATCATCTACACCTCCGAGGACTTGACCGTCCCCGTGGGCGGCTGGATGACGTATGACACCAGCGCCCCCGCCACGCCCGCCGTGTTTGATGCCGTCTCTGCCGCATGGCACGAGGTCACGATGACCGGCTTCGGCACCGACACCGCCCGCTTCTTCAAGGTCAAGGCCGTGAAGGCGGGTACGCTGTAAAATTGCCGGGAGCTGCCGGGAGCGCAAGGCGGCGCGCATGCCGGGAGCGCAAGGCTTCTGCCCTGCACTATTAACGATGCAGGGCGGAAGCCCTGCGCTCCCGGCCTTGCGCCGCCTTGCAATTGCAATGTTGGCGATGCAAGGCAGAAGCCTTGCGCTCCCGGCACTGCAATTGCAATGTTGATGATGCAGGGCGGAAGCCCTGCGCTCCCGGCATGCGCCGCCAGGGGTTCCCCGCCGGGGCGCATTTCACTTGGGCGTTGATTATTTTTTGTTGGTTATTGGACCTTCAAAACAAGAAGGGGTTGCGGCTTGCGCCGCACCCCCTTCTTGTTTGTTCCCCTTACTTCGCGTAAACCTTCTTTACGCTGTAGTGGTTGTGCAGGAGGTGGTGGGCCTTCTCGCTCAACGGCTTGCCGAGGAACTCGTCGTAGATTTTCGCGATCTCGGGGTTGAGGTGCGACATCCGCAGAGTGCATTTCTCGTCGTCGGTGTAGATGCCGTCGGTGCGGAGCTTGCGGACTTCGTCGGTCGCGCCGGTGGGCTGGCCGCCGCCGCCGATGCAGCCGCCGCGGCATGCCATGACTTCGATGAAGTCGTAGCGGGGCTTGCGCCCTGCCTTGCGGTCGTCGCGGATGGCTTCCAGCACTTGCTCGACGTTGCCCATCTGGTGGGCGATGGCGATGCGGACCTTGGTGCCTTTGATGTCGATCTCCGCCTCCTTGACGCCCTTCATGCCGCGTGTGGCGGCGAAGTCGATGGAGGGCGGCTGTGCCTCGCCGGTGATGAGGCAGTAGGCGGTGCGCAGCGCGGCTTCCATCACGCCGCCGGTCACGCCGAAGATCGTCCCCGCGCCCGTGTACGCGCCGAGGATCGAGTCCGCTTTCTCGGCGGGGAGCTGGAGGAAGTCGATGCCCGCGCTCTTGAACATCCGCGCGAGCTCGCGCGTCGTGAGCACGACGTCGATGTCCTGATGCCCGCTGGCGAACATGTTCTCGCTGCGCGAGATCTCGTACTTCTTCGCGGTGCAGGGCATGATGGAGACCATGTAGATCTTCGCGGGGTCGATGCCCATCTTCTCGGCGTAGTAGGTCTTGGAGAGGACGCCGAGCATCTGCTGGGGCGACTTCGCGGAGGAGAAGTTGTCGATGAAGTCCGGCGCGTACTTCTCCATCCAGTCCGTCCACGCGGGGCAGCAGGAGGTGATGAGCGGCAGGGTGCCCTGCTGGGTGAAGCGCTCGATGAACTCGCTGCCCTCCTCCATGATGGTGAGGTCGGCGGTGTAGTTGGTGTCGAACACGGCCTTGAAGCCGAGGCGGCGCAGCCCGGCGTAGGTCTCGTCCGTCAGCAGCGTGCCGGGGGCCTTGCCGAACGACTCGCCGATGGCGACGCGCACGGCGGGCGCAATCTGCACCACGCAATATTTGTCCGGGTCGCGCAGCGCGTCCCACACCTTGCGGGTCTCGTCGTTCTCGTAGATCGCGCCGACGGGGCAGTGCGCGGTGCACTGGCCGCACTTGATGCAGGGCGACTCGTTGAGGGTCACGTCCGCGGCCGGGGCCATGCGCGTCTTTTCGCCGCGCCCGATGAACTCCAGCGCCCACACGTTCTGCATCTCCTGGCAGACGAGCGCGCAGCGGCCGCACTTGACGCACTTCTCCGGGTTCAGCACGATGGACGGCGTGGAGTTGTCCACGGGGATGCTGGGCACCTCGGTGGGGAACGGCAGGTCGCGGATGCCGAAGTCGGCGGCCAGCTTCTGCAGCTCGCAGCTCCCGTTGCGCGGGCACTGGAGGCAATCGTTCGGGTGGTTGGCCAGCACCAGCTCCAGCACCGTGCGGCGCACGCGCACGATGTCCGAGTCATGCGTGGTGATCTTCATGCCGGGGGCGACCTCCGTGCAACACGCGCGCAGCAGCTTCGGCGACCCCGCCTGACGCACCACGCAGATGCCGCACGCCGCCCACGGGCGCAGGTCCGGGTGATAGCACAGTGTGGGAATCTTGACCTGTACGGCTTTCGCCGCGTTCAGGATGGACGTCCCCGCAGGGACCTCGACCTGAATACCATTAATCTCTAGCTTAATCATGTCCATAACTCACTCCTCTTCTTTTCGGTTAAAACTGTTTCTCCGTTCATCCTCTGCTCTTGCGTAAACTTTCCTGATCATCAGATAGTTCGGCAATAAGACAGCTACCAAGATGGTGCCCCAAAGCGTAAATGGATTATGACCTCCATTTTCAAATGCTGGCTCTCCCATAAACGCCGCGTTCCTCCGCGACACAGAAGGCTGCCGATGGTTTGCCATCCTCATATAAAACCTCGGGGTCCAAGTCTATTCCATTTGGCCATGCGACGGAGCCAAACGACACCCTGACCTTTTGGAAAAAGGGTTCGTCTTTCAACGCCTTGAACACGCCTAATTCCAGATAAGGCTTCATGTCAAAGATTTTCACCTCGTTGGTTTCAAATGTGAGTTCCAGTTGGTAATCGTCCAACGCCTTTGCATTCGTTACAGACCAATACATTCCAACCCTCCTTCATCTCAACGGTTCAATGGTAAAAGGCGGCTCGCCGTTTTGCGCAAGTTCCCAGTCCGCCAAAAGTTCGTCACGGCGCAAAACAATCCATGTGGAGACAAGCTTCTCCTTGTCACCAGGCAACCTCCCCTCCGTCTTTTCGCTTGTTTTAATGTCGAAAACAGCCTCGTCTCCTTGATAAATGGCATGGATATGGGGTGGATTATGTTCCTTGCCTCCAAGAAACATCCTTATCAAAATCCCGTAAAACATTGAAATGGTTGGCATATTATCGCTCCTTTTCCGGCAACGAATCCCAGCACTCGTCCTGAAGCGTGTTGATGATTTCAATCATTTTTTTAGCCTCTGGCCACTCTTGGAACTGCGGGTTGCCATACTCGTATGTACGGTAACGCACCCCGTCATGGATTTCAACGACATAGCTTATGCCGTCAAGAACCCCCGCTTCATTCGGCAAAACGGAGGAGTCGGGCAACGTCAGTATCCCCAGCGCTTCTACCTTGTCCCAGAGGCTCGCCCAGCTTGTCTTCGGCGTGAGCTCGTAAACCGGCTTTGACTCTTTGTAAAGCGATTCATAGATTGCGCTTTGCTTTTTGTTCAGCAGGTGCTTGTTCTGGAACACCTCTTGCACACGGAAATAGCCTTCGTTTGTGTAAAACCCCGTCCACTCGCCGTTATGGCGGCAGAGCCTTACCCCTTCGAGGGGAGAAAGGCCAAAACCCATCCAGACGCGCACCTCCAGCGACCCAGAGGGTACCCCCGTTTCGCGCAGCGGCCTCCAGTTTATTTTTTCAGACAGCGTGTTTATGGACTCGAAGAAAATAGGCTCCCAGCTGGCATTCGGTATCCCATGCCATCCTTTCAGCCTCTCCTCCGCCACGCGGCGCACCGATTCGCGCTCATCGTTCTTGGCAATGTCCGCAAGAAGCGCGGGATCGGTGAGTTGCCTTGTCGCCTTTTGGCGCGTATCGCTGTCCTTGCTATTTTTAGCAAATTCCGCAAGGAATGCTTGGTCGCAGAGGTTGCCCAGCGCTAGGTCGCGCATCTCCTTGCTTACATCACTCTTGATGAACGCTGCAAGGAGCGCTTGGTCTTTGAGATGGCGGAGGGCTTCTCGGCGCACGTCGTCATCCTTGTCGTTTCTCGCAAACTCCGCAAGGAGGGCTTGGTCGTCAAGCATCAATACCGCCTTTTTGCGCACATCATTATTCGCGTCGTTTCTGGCAATATCCGCAAGGAGCGTCTGGTTATCCAGCCGGGACACCGCTTCGTAACGTACCAGCCAGTCACGGTCATTTTTTGCCAACGCTTCAAGGAGAGCGCGGTCTTCAAGCCTCGCCGCAGCAGATCCACGGACATGACCGTCCTCGTCTTCATTTTTTGCGATGTCTGCGAGAATTGTTTGGTCTGCGAGCGCCCTGATTGCCAGCTTGCGCACCCTTTTGTCGCTGTGGTTTTTCGCGATGTCCGCAAGGAACGTTTGATTGTCGAGTATTACTAAATGTCCTGTTGCAGTGAAACGCACCCATTCGTCTTTATCATGCCGAACAATGTCCATCAGGAGTGCCGGATCTTTCAGCCTCCATATTGCCGCTTGGCGTATATCGCTGACTGCGTCATTTCTCGCAAGCTCCGCAAGGACGGTCTGATTGGTGAGCGTGTATATGGCCGCGTAGCGTACAGAGTAGTCCGCATCATTTCTCGCAAGCTCCTCAAGGACGGCCTGATCGGTGAGCTGGTCTGCGGCAGCGCTGCGCACTTCCGCGTCCTTGTCATTCTTTGCGATATCCGCGAGAAGGGTTTGCTCTTGGGATTTGTCCTCAAGTATCCAGCCTTCCATGTACACCTTCTGGACGAGGGCGGCACGGAGTTTTTCACGCTCGGGATGTTCCGTGACCGAGACAGGGGGATTTGCACACGACACGACAAATGCAGACGATAGAAGCAGGGCTGTTGATGTTAGACCTCCAGCCTTGAGGACGGCCCGCAACGTTACAACTACCTTATCAGGTCTAGGGGCTTGTTCAAGGTCACTTTCATGGTAATCCTGTTTTTCCTTGAGGTCAAGGAACTCCAAGATATACGGGTCTTTGAGAATATAATCGGGAGCGGTTCTCGGCTCAAGGGATTGAATTTCACGCCTTACGCTCTCTCGCCCGCTCTTCTGCGTGGCAAGCAGCCGTTCGTAAAAGAACGAGTTGATCTGCCGCTCTAACTGACGGACAGTCCATGCGGACTCGACACATTCCCGAACGTAAAACTCACGGCGCGACGCATCTTCTATCTTCATCAGCAGGCGATAATGCGACCAGCTCAATTCGTGCCACAGTGTGGCACGAATCGGGAACGTATTGTAAAACTGGCGCATTCGGCGCAAACTATTTTCGTCGAAGCCCTTCCCGAATTCCTCCGTCAATTGCCCCGACAAATAGCGCAACAGCCCTTTTCCGTATTCCGCGCGATCCCCAACAGATTCCTCAATCTGACGCCCGACATCCCAATAGGCTTCAACCATAGCGGAGTTTATGGCGACGTAGGCTTTTGTCCGCGCTTTCGCGAAGGTGTCCCTTATCCCCTGATAGACGACGATGTCATCCGATTGGTTATGTTTCATATTTTGTGTCATGGCAGTCGTCATGGTTCTATGTTTTCTCTATTTCAGCAGTTTCCTGCTTTCGACTTCCGTTAAAATCCTCATCTGCTGGATGGCGACCTGATTGAGCTTGATCAGGCGCTCCCGTTGCGGGAGACCTTCGTTGATGAGCACGGCATTCAGGTTCTCCATGTTCGAGAGGCAGATCAGCTCGTTGATGGCGGCATCGTCGCGGATGTTGCCCTTGCGGTTAGGATTGGCTTTGCGCCATTCCTGGGCGGTCATGCCGAACATCGCGACGTTTAGCACGTCCGCCTCGTTGGCGTAGATGGCGGAGGTCTGACAGCTTGTGAGTTCGGCGGGGACAAGGTTGCGCTTAACGGCATCGGTGTGGATGTGATAATTGATTTTCGCCAGCTCGCGCTTCGCCGACCAGCCGAGCAGCTTCTGCTCCTCCTCTTTGAGGCGCTGGAACTCCTTGACGATATACAGTTCAAATTCTATTGAAATCCAACTTGCAAACTTGAAGGCAATATCCTTGTGGGCGTATGTCCCCCCCCCATAGCGTCCAGATTTTGAAACTAACCCAATGGCGTCCGTTCGTTCAATCCATTTTTGAGGGGAGAGCGTAAACGCATTCAATCCCGCCTCTTTTCTAAACCCCTCGAATTCGAGGGGTTTAAAATTCGGGTTATAGAGGCATTCCCATATTCCCAAGAATTCAATTGTATTCCTATTCCTCAACCAATTACCAATCACAGCGTTCGTGTCATCGGTTTTGAATCTGGCAATATCGGTAATGGAAACATAATCCGTTCCATTTCGCTGGATAATAGTTACATCAATGTCTTTTACTGTGATTTTTGCCATAAAATCATTCTCGCTTATTACTTAAACCCCTCATAAATGTGGGGTTTCATAAAAATCCCCCACGAGGTTGTGGCTTGGCGCGGAGCCCGTGTTGCATGGCGCCGCCTGCCCCCGACCAAACAACCAAAACGGCAAGCATATCCATTATCCGCTGATAACACAGGGATATGAATGGTACCGTTTTTAATTTCGGAAGTTGTTTCAATTTCATTTTCGATTTGAAGGGTTGATTTTCGCCATCACTTCAATCCGTAGCGTGTCGGGAAGAAGCGTGATGATTTGCGGATGGCTTTCCACAAGGCGCAGGATATCCAAAAAGTCCTTTTGCCGCTTGCTAGGGCGACGCGACGAGTCGAAATACGCGGCGATTTTTCCGGCCAGCGTATCCTCTAGCGACGCAACGCGCATCAGTATCCCCCAGACGTCCGCCGGAATGGCGCGGTTGGGGACATCGCGGTAACGCTCCTCCGTGGAAATCTGGATGCTGACGCATGAGGTGCCTTTCACATTGACCGACCACTGGAACCGCTCCGCGACAAATCCCTCTTTTTCAAGCGCCTTGACTGCCGCGTCAACGGACTCTAGCGCCACCACCATGTCAACATCCGCCGTCACCATCGGCTCCGCCGCCCAATGGTTCACGGCAATCCCGCCAATCGCGCACCAACGAACGCCAAGCCGTTCCAATACGGCAATGGCGCGCACAACATCGCCGCCCCCGCCCGCAGTCTGCCAATCGTAAAACGCCTTTGCCGTCATTGAGCCTCTCCCAATGAATCCCTTATTCCAGATAAGGCGAACGTGTTCATTCGGGCTTCCTTTTGACGGTGTGCTTGAATTTCAGGACGGCGAGGTTGAGCTCGAAGCTCGTCTCGGTGTCGGTGGTTTTCATGCCCTCGCCCAGAACGTCGGCCATGATTTCGCCGCTTTTCTGCATGAGGGACTGTTGCGTGAATTTCTCCTTGGTTTCGGCGAGCCGGGCCACCGTGCGCGCGAGCTCGCGGATTTTGGAATACGTCTCCACAATGGCAATCGTGGTCTGAGCCGCCCGCTTGCCTTTGAGGATGGTGGCCAGCATGTAAAGACCTTTTTCCGTGAAGGCCTTGGGGGGATACTTGGGGTGCTGTCCCCATTCTCCTTTTCTTAAGGTCAAATTTTTTGACCTTAAGTTTTGCCCATCAAGGAGGTCACAATTTGTGACCTCCTTGTCTGCCTCCAAGATCAAAATTTTTGATCTTGAATTGGACTTATCACAATTTGTGACCAGTTCTTTTTCACTTAAGGTCACAAATTTTGACCTTAAGTTTTGCCATTCCGCCTTATCCAACTGGATGACATACCCTTCCGGGAACTTATCCGGGTTGTTTTTAACGGCTTGGTTGATTTCTTTGGTTTCCACCGCGTACAACGCGGCGACATCGCTGTCGAGCAACACGCTCTGTCCCCTGATGGTGATGAGCGTGTCCTCGACCTGCGCCAATGTGACCGTCCCCGTCTTGGCAGATGCCTTTCGCATTTGCGCCTACCCCCTGACGACCGCCTGGAACTTGCACACGTCGAAGCACTGCCCGCACTTGATGCACTTGGCGGAGTCGATGACGTGCGGCTGCTTGCGCTCGCCCTTGATGGCGTTGACGGGGCAGACCTTCGCGCAGGCCGTGCACCCGACGCACTTCTCGGGGATGATGCTGTAGCTCAGCAGGTTCTTGCACTTCCCGGCGCGGCACTTCTTCTGCTCGATGTGCTCCTTGTACTCGTCCATGAAGTAGCGCAGGCTGGACTGCACGGGGTTGGACGCCGTCTGCCCGAGACCGCACAGCGACGCGCGCGACATCGCCTCGCAGATGACCTGCATCTTGTCGATGTCCTCGAGCGTCCCCGCGCCCTTGCAGATCTTGTCGAGGTAGTCGAGCAGCTTGCGCCCGCCGATGCGGCAGGGGCAGCACTTGCCGCACGACTCGTCCACCGTGAAGTCCAGGTAGAACTTCGCGATGTCCGGGATGCAGTCGTCCTCGTCCATGACGATGAGACCGCCCGACCCCATGATCGAGCCGATCTTCGCGAGGCTCTCGTAGTCGATGGGCGTGTCGAGGAACTGCGGCGGGATGATGCCGCCCGAGGGCCCGCCCGTCTGCGCCGCCTTGAACGCCTTGCCGTCCTTGATGCCGCCGCCGATGGTGAAGATGATGCTGCGCAGCGTCGTGCCCATCGGCACCTCGATCAGGCCGCACTTGTTGACCTTGCCCGTCAGCGCGAACACCTTCGTCCCCTTCGTCGTCTCCGTGCCGATCTTGCCGAACCACTCCGCGCCCTTCAGCAGCACGACCGGGATGTTCGCGAGCGTCTCGACGTTGTTGATGACCGTCGGGCAGCCCCACAGGCCCTTGACCGCCGGGAACGGCGGCCGCGGCGTGGGCATCCCGCGCTTGCCCTCGATGGACGCCAGCAGCGCCGTCTCCTCGCCGCACACGAACGCGCCCGCGCCGAGGCGCAGCTCAATCGTGAACGAGAAGCCGCTGCCCAGGATGTCCTCGCCCAGCAGACCGTACGCCGTCGCCTGCGCGATGGCCGTCTCCAGCCGCTGGATCGCGAGCGGGTACTCCGCGCGGATGTAGATGAAGCCCTTCGACGCGCCGATGGCGTAGCCCGCGATGGCCATAGCCTCCAGCACCGAGTGCGGGTCGCCCTCCAGCGTCGAGCGGTCCATGTACGCGCCCGGGTCGCCCTCGTCCGCGTTGCAGACCATGTACTTCTGCCCCTCCGGCTGCGCCGCGGCGAACTGCCACTTGCGGCCCGTCAGGAACCCCGCGCCGCCGCGCCCGCGCAGGCCGGACTTCAGCACCTCGTCCACCACGCCCTGCGGCGCCATCCCCGTCAGCACCTTCGCCAGCGCCGCATAGCCGTCGCGCGCGATGTACTCGTCAATCTTGTCCGGGTCGATCACGCCGCAGTTGCGCAGCACGATGCGCAGCTGCTTCTCGTAATCCACGCCCCCGATGTCGGCCGTCACGATGTCCAGCGCCGGCGTGTCGCACACGAGCTCCTCCACCACGCGCCCGCCCGCCACATGGCCCTCCACGATCTTCTGCGCCGCCGCCCTGTCCACGTTCCCGTAGATCACCGCCGGCATCCCCGGCGCGCGCACCTCCACGGTCGGCTCCGAGTGGCACAGCCCCATGCACCCCGTCGGGCGCACCAGCACATCCTTCAGGCCCTGCGCCGCCAGCGCCGCCGCGATCGCCTCGAACGTCGCATTCGACCCCGCCGCGACCCCGCACGTGCCCATCCCGACGGTCACCACCACGCCCTCGCCCCGCGCCCTCGCCGCCGCCTGCTGCTGCCCGCGCAACGCGCCCAACGCCTCCACTGTCAACTTAGCCATCTTATTCAATCCTTTCCTGAAATCACCCTTTGCGGAAACGCGCCACGATGCCCTGCAGGTCCTTCGTCTGGACCTTCCCGAACACCTCGCCGTTCACGACCATCACCGGCGCCAGCCCGCAGCACCCCAGGCACCGCACCGCCTCCACCGAGAACTCCCCGTCCGGCGTCACCGTGTTCAGGCCCACGCCCAGGATGCCCTCGAGCTCCTTGACGATGTCCTCGCCGCCCTTCAAGTAGCACGCCGTGCCCATGCACACCTGGATCTGGTTGCGGCCCGGCTTCGTCAGCTTGAACAGGTTGTAGAACGTGATCACGCCATAGATTTTCGCCAGTGGCACGCCCAGCGCGTCCGCGACCTCGAACGCCACCTCGCGCGGGATGTAGCCGAACGCCTGTTGCACGCGGTGCAGCACCATGATCAGGTTGCCCGGTTTCGATTTCCATTCGGCGATGAACGCCTTCAGCTCAGGCGTCAGCTTCAGCGCGCCCTCGGCCGTTTTCGCGGCAGTACTCACGGTTATTCCTCCACGTTAAATCCGGCCCCGAACCGTACCCAAAGCCAGACGGGTTAAAAAAATGAAGAGATAGTATCTCAAAAAACATACCCATTGCCAAGCCTGAAAAGTTCGTTTTCCGTTTTGGAATTCCCACAGCCCGAAACGCGCCCAAACACGTTTGGCGTAACGCCAGCCACGACGGCACCGCATCCTTGGCCTTCGGCGTCAACGACTCCAACACCAAGGCATTCTTCCGCCTTATATGCCGGGAACGCAAGGCTTCCGCCTTGCAACGAGGGACTACGAAAGGGACAAAAGGGACCTAGGGGACGAAGGTGTTTCTCTTTTCCCCTTATGTCCCTTATGTCCCCTGTGTCCCCTTCGTCCCCTCCCCCGGCCTCCCCCAAAAAAACTCCTCGCTTTCCGCTCCGCCGTTTGCTACCCTTAAAAATGTTTTCATCCAACTAAAGGAAAGTAATCATGAAAAAACTCGCATGGTTTCTCTCGGGGCTGCTGGTAGCCTCTGCGGCGGATGCCGCCACGAACAGTGTCTCGGGCGGGGGGGCGAACCTCCAGACAGCCATCAACGCCGCGCAGGACGGGGATGTGCTCTTCGTGGCGAGCGGCACCTATTCGCCCATCGTCACCGGCAACAAGGACATCCGCATTGAAAGTACGGGGGGCGCAAGCGTCACGTTCATCGACGGCGGCGGCGCCGAACGTTGCGCGACGCTGGGGACGGAGAACGGCCACACCAACACCGTGCTCATCGGCTTCACGCTCGCAAACGGCCACGCGAACGTCACGATTCTCGCTCACCACGGCGGCGGGGCGGTTTGCGGCACGCTGGGGAACTGCACGCTCACGAACAACACGGGATACGCTTACGGCGGCGGCGCGGCTTACAGCATCCTGACCGGCTGCACACTGGTGGATAACATGGCGGTGGTTGATGGCGGCGGGGCGTACCTCTGCACGCTGGACAGCTGCATGCTCACGAACAACATGGCAGACGCTTTCGGCGGCGGGGCGTGCCGTAGTGCGCTGCTCAACTGCACGCTCGCGGATAACGCGGCGGGGCTACAGGGCGGCGGGGCTGATGACTGCACGCTGGAGAACTGCGCCATTACGAACAACACGGCGAACAGCGGCGGCGGGGCGTACCATTGCACGCTGGACAACTGCACGCTCTCAGGCAATTTGGCGGCGCACCGCGGCGGCGGGGCGTATTACAGCACGCTGAATGACTGCACGTTCTCGGGCAACACGGCGGACTACGACGGCGGCGGGGCGTATTACAGCATCCTGAACCGCTGTGCGCTGACGGACAACGAGTCGGGCCGTTATGGTGGCGGGGCGGCGCACGGGCTGCTGAACAATTGCATCCTCACGGACAACACGGCCTGGGGTGATGAAGAGTGGTCTCCCTGTGGCGGCGGCGCGTATGAAAGCATGTTGAACAACTGCCTCCTGACGGGCAATTATGCGGAATACGGCGGCGGGGCGTTTGAGAGTACGCTGAACAACTGCACGCTCTACGGCAACACGGCCTTTTCCGTCGGCGGCGGGGTACGCTTTGGTGCGCTGAACAACTGCGTCGCCTGGGGGAACACCGTCCTCCACGACCCGTTCGAAGGTCACAACCATTACGAGTGCGTGCTCATGCATTCCTGCTCGACGCCGATGCCGATCGGGGCGTTCGACGGCGGCAGCAACACGAACGCGAACCCGCTTTTCGTGAGCGCGGCAAACGGCGACTTCCGCCTGCAGACCGGCTCGCCGTGCGTTGACACGGGCGCGAACATTCTGGTGGTCGGCGGCACGGATCTGGACGGCAACCGCCGCATCTGGGGGAGCGCGGTGGACATGGGCGCGTACGAGCGGGACGCCTCGCCCCTGCCCGGGCAGATTTTTTACGTGGACCGGGAACGCCTTGATGACAGCGGCGACGGGCGGACGTGGGCGACCGCGAAAAAGACCATCCAAGGCGCGGTGATCGACGCCGTCGCGGGCGACACGGTGGTCGTGACCAACGGCACCTATACGTTCGTCATGACACTCAACAAGGCCATCCGCATCGAAAGCGTCAACGGCGCGGAGGCGACGCGCATCAACGGCAACGGCATCTTCCGCTGCGCCACGCTCGGGCAAGAGATGTATCCCTCGCTGGGCGCCACCCTTGCCGGGTTCACGCTGACTAACGGCAGGGCGCCCTACGGCGGCGGCGCGGCATACGGCACGTTGGAAAACTGTACGCTTGAGGGCAACCGGGCAGATGACAGCGGTGGCGGGGCGTATGACAGCACGCTGAACCACTGCACGCTCTCGGGCAATACGGCGGAATGCTACGGCGGCGGGGCGGCTTACGGCACGCTGAATGACTGCACGCTCACAGGCAACACGGCGGCTGACGGCGGCGGGGCGTATGAATCATGGCTGTTCGACTGTGCGCTCACGGGCAACACGGCCTTCGACGGCGGCGGGGCGTCTTGGAGCACGCTGAACAACTGCACGCTCTCGGGCAACACGGCGGAGAACGGCGGCGGGGCGGCAGACTCATGGTTGTACGACTGTGCGCTCACGAATAACACCGCCGTTGAGAAGGGCGGCGGGGCGTATGAGAGTACGCTGTACAACTGTACGCTCTCGGGCAACACGGCGGACTATGGTGGCGGCATGGTATATGGCTGGGCATTGTGCTGCACGCTCTCGGGCAACACGACGGACTTCAATGGCGGCGGGGCGTGTGAATCATGGCTGCACAGCTGCCTCCTGACGGGCAACAGGGCGAATGACAGCGGCGGTGGGGCGGAAGGCAGCGAATTGGTCAACTGCACGCTCTCGGGCAACATGGCGTATCATGATGGCGGCGGGGCGCATGAAGGCACGCTGAACAACTGCATCGTCTGGGGAAACACCGTCACCAGCGGCGCGTACAGCAACCATTACGAAGCCACTTTCGCCTTCTCCTGCACGGCGCCCGCGCCGACGTCGGGGTACAACGGCGGCGGCAACATCGCCCTCGATCCCCTCTTCGTCAGCCCCGCCACGGGCAACTACCGCCTCCAGTCCGGCTCCTCCTGCATTAACGCGGGCAACAACACATACGTGGCATGGGATATCGACCTCGACGGAAACCCCCGCATCTGGGGCGGTCGCGTGGACATGGGCTGCTACGAGCATGGCTCCCGGTGGGATGCCACCGTGTATTATGCGGATGATACCCGCCCCGACAACTCCGGCGACGGGCTTTCCTGGGCGACCGCGAAGAAGACCCTTCAGGCGGCGGTGGATCTCGCCCTGTTGCCGGGCGACAGGGTGGTCGTGACCAACGGCATCTATTTCCCCATCGTCGTCCTGGACGACCTCGCCATCACCATCCAGAGCGTCAACGGCGCGGCGCTCACCTTCATCGACGGCAACGGCATCGACCGCTGCGCCACGCTGGGATCGTCCTACGGCCACACCGCCACCGTGCTGGACGGCTTCACCCTCATAAACGGCTACGCCGCCTACGGGATCACCCCCGTCGAACCCGGCAACGGCGGGGGCTCGTGCTACGGCACGCTCAACCACTGCGTGCTGTCGGGCAATAAGGCGGAAT
Organism: Kiritimatiellota bacterium; assembly: GCA_009778475.1. Lineage (GTDB taxonomy): Bacteria > Verrucomicrobiota > Kiritimatiellia > RFP12 > UBA1067 > WRJS01. The sequence continues at coordinate 31,854 of WRJS01000022.1, forward strand.
GGAACGGCGGCGGCGCGTACGGCGGCGAGCTGAACCACTGCACGCTCACAGGCAACAAGGCGGGCGGCGGCGGCGGGGCGTATGAAGGCACGCTGAACCACTGCACGCTCTCGGGCAATGAGGCGGAATGGAACGGCGGCGGGGCGTGCTACAGCACGCTCAACAACTGCCTCCTGACGGGCAATACGGCGGGAGACAGCGGCGGCGCGGCGGATGGCAGTGAACTGAACAACTGCACGCTCTCGGACAATACGGCGGAATGTGGCGGCGGCGTGTTGGGCGGTTTTTTGTTCAACTGCATCGCCTGGGGCAACAACAGCAGCGGCGAGTTCAGCAATTACTGCGACACCGCGATTCATTACACCTGCACCGCGCCATTGCCCGAGTACGGCGTTGGCAACATCGACGCGAACCCGATGTTCGCGGACGCGCCCGGCGGAAACTTCCGCCTCCAATCCGGCTCCCTCTGCATCGACGCGGGCGACAACACATACGCGACATGGGATATCGACCTCGACGGCAACCCTCGCATCTGGGGCGGCCGCGTGGACATGGGCGCCTACGAGTTCGGCTCCCGGTGGGATGCCACCGTCTTCTATGCGGACGAGAATCGCCCCGACGACTCCGGCGACGGGCTTTCCTGGGCGACCGCGAAGCACACCCTGCAGGCGGCGGTGGATCTCGCCCTGTTGCCGGGCGACACGGTGGTCGCCACCAACGGCACCTACGCGCCCATCACGTCGGGCGGCAGGGCCATCACCATCCGCAGCGTCGAGGGCGCCGGGCACACCTCCATCGACGGCGGCGGCACCAACCGCTGCGCCTCGCTGACCTCCTTCGTCGCCGCCTTCGATAACACCGTCCTCATCGGCTTCACCCTCGCCAACGGGTACGCCGAATACAACGGCGGCGGCGCGTACGGCGGCACGCTGAACAACTGCATACTGACGGGCAACACCGCAGAGTACAACGGCGGCGGCGCGTATGACAGCGTGCTGAACCACTGCACGCTCTCGGGCAACACGGCCAACTGCATCGGCATGGATCTGAACGGCGGCGGCGGCGCGGCGGACAGCACGCTGAACAACTGCCTCCTGACGGGCAACACCGCGCACAGCGCCGGCGGCGGCGCGTTTGAAAGCACGCTGAACAACTGCACGGTCTCGGACAACACCGCGCACGATGACGGCGGCGGCGTGCGCGGCGGCAGCGCGCTCAACTGCGTCGTCTGGGGCAACACCCAGACCGGCGGCAACGGCGGCGCATTCAGCAACCATTACCTAACCACGTTCGCCTTCTCCTGCACGATACCTGCACCGCCGCAAGGATACAACGACGGCGGCAACATCAACTTCGACCCCCTCTTCGTCAACCCCGCCACAGGCGACTACCGCCTGCAGCCCGCCTCGCCCTGCATCGACGCGGGCGGCAACGAGTATGTCACATGGGACCTCGACCTCGACGGCAACCTCCGCATCTGGGGCGGCCACGTGGACATGGGCGCCTACGAGTTCGGCTCCGTCCCCGGCGGCGGCGGCGACGACGACCTCACCCTCCTCCTCATCACCCGCATCACCGTCGGCGACCCCATCCCCGTCTCCCCGCCCATGCGCGAGATCATCCTCGACTTCACCTACGACGGTACCCTGCCCCCCACCGTCCACGCCCGCATGTGGCTCGACCTCGCGGATCTGGGCGCCTCCTCCGTCCCGACCTGCTTCCTCGATGACCCCGGCGGCGGCGCCGCCACCCTCACCGTCATCCTCCCCGCCGACCTCGCCAAAGCCTTCTTCAGGATCGAGGCGCCATAGCCGGAAGCGCAAGTGCCGGGAGCGCAGGGCTTCCGCCCTGCATCGAGGGACTATGGACACCGGGACACCGGGACTACGGGACTACCTAGGGGACATAGGGGACGAAGGGGACATAGGGGACGAAGGTGTTTCCCCCTATGCCCCCTTCGTCCCCTAAGTCCCCCCCACTTGCCCCCTCATTCCTTAACCCCAAAAGAGCAGCGATCATTTTGGAAATTTAGGGTTGCGCTAAAAGCGGGTTTATGGCACAATGCCTCTTATCATTTATTTGATCTGGAGGTTTCCGCTTCATGCCTACGATTTGTTTCTTCCGTGGAATACGGGTTTACATCAACTTCGACGACCACGAGCCGCCGCACTTTCATGCCGAATATGCGGGCGAGGAAGTTGTCATTGCCATCAACGACATTGAACCCTTGACAGGGCAAATCCAATCAAAGCAACAAAAAATGCTTTTGGGTTGGGCCGCCTTGCATCAAGACGAACTTTTGGAAAACTGGGCCCTTGCCTCCAAGGGCGCGCCCACCTTCATTATTGAGCCGCTCAAATGACAGCCACCACACCGAACCCGCACATGGGCGTGCCCCCCGGCGAACCCCCGCCGGAAATCCGTGAGTATTTTGCCAAGGGCAGGCGAAAAGCCGTCGCGGTCAAGGCACTGCCGGAGTTTATCCTGCATGTCACGTTTGACAACGGGGAGATTCGTGTCATGGACATGAAAGACAAGTTGTCGCGCCCCGCGTTTGCCCCGCTCCGCGATGCCGCGCGTTTCAACTCTGTTTACATTGACTCGTCCGGCTCCATCGCATGGGACGCGGATCCCGCGGTTGACAGCCAGACAATCTGGTCAAACCGCATTGACCTTTGCCCGGACAGTTGCTACTTGTCCGCCGCCTTGCAAGCGTGAAGCAAAATACACCAAACGTCTCAAAAGTAGGATGGACATGAATGTTATGGCTCATGCGCGGGTTTTCGCGGGCGCGGCTGGCGCGCTGATGCTGGCGGCCGGGGGCGCGGGCGCCCAGACGGCGGCGGCGTCCGCGCAGGTTCATGCGCGCGTCGCCGCGCTCCGCGAGAAATATGCGCTGCCGTCGCTCGCCGCCGCAGTCGTCTCGGACCAGGGGCTCCAGGCGTGGGGCATGACGGGCGTGGACACGAACAGCGCCGTCCTGTGGCACCTGGGGTCGAACACGAAAGCCATGACCGCCTCGCTGGTCGGCCTGCTCGTGGAGCAGGGGCGCGTCTCGTGGGACACGAAGATCGCGGACATCTTCCCGAACGACGCGAAGGGCTTCCACGCCGACTACGCGGGGCTGACGTTGCGCCACCTGCTCGCGCACCGGGGCGGCGTGCGCCCGAACCTCGACTGGTGGGCGCTGCACAACACCCAGAAGCCCATCCGCGAGCAACGCCTCGACGCCATGCGCCAAGGCTTGGCGGAGAAGCCCGCGTTCCCGCCCGGGAGCGGCACGCTGTACGCCAACCTCGGGTACGTCATCGCCGGGGCGGTCATCGAGCGGAAACTCAACATGACGTGGGAGGACGCGATGCGCCGCCGCCTGTTCGCGCCGCTCAAGATGAAACACGCCGGGTTCGGCGAACTGTACGCCGGGGATGTTGACAACGCGCCCGTGCTGGGGCCTGCCGGGCGCGTCCACTGCACGCTGGAGGACTGGGCGCTGTTCATCGCCGACCAGGTCCGCGGGGCGCAGGGGAAGGCCGGGCTCCTCCGGCCCGCGACCTACCGCGAACTGCACGCGCCTGTCGCGGGCGGCGACGCGGCGCTGGGATGGTTCTGCGCCGAACGCGCATGGGGCGGCGGGCGCGTCCTGACGCACAACGGGAGCAACACGCGCCACTTCTCGACCCTCTGGCTCGCCCCCCAACGGGGCATGGCCTTCATCGCCTGCACACGCCAAGGCGACGACACCGCCGCCAAGGCCTGCGACGAGGCCGTCGGCATTCTGGCAACGGGAACCCAATAGCTGTCAAATCGCATTGAATCTAATTGTCAACTGAAAGGGATTGTTATGGCCGGCGAGTATGCGTTTAGTTTAATCAGTGTCACGAAGCAGCACGAGAAGAAGACGATCCTCGAAGACGTGAACCTGTCGTTCTTCCACGGTGCGCACATCGGCGTGATCGGCGCGAACGGCTCGGGCAAGTCGTCGCTGCTGCGGATACTCGCGGGGCTGGACAAGGAGTTCATGGGCGAGTGCCAGGTCGCGAGAGGCACGAAGGTCGGCTACCTGCCGCAGGAGCCGGAGCTCGACACCGCCAAGACCGTCATGCAGTGCGTCGAAGAGGGCGTGGCGGGGTCGAAGGCCATCCTCGCGCGGTACGACGAAATCTGCGACCTGCTCGGCGGCGACCTCAGCGATGCGGAGTCCGACAAGTTGAACGATGAGCTAGGGCGCTTGCAGGACACCATCGACGGCAACGACCTGTGGAGCCTCGACCATCACATCGAGATGGCCATGGATGCGCTCCGTCTGCCGCCGCCCGACGCGCCCGTCGCGCCGCTCTCGGGGGGCGAACGTCGCCGCGTGGCGTTGTGCCGCCTGCTCATCTCGAACCCCGACGTGCTGCTCCTCGACGAGCCGACGAACCACCTCGACGCGGAGTCCGTGGCGTGGCTGGAGACGTACCTCAAAGGCTTTCGCGGCACGCTTATCGTGGTCACGCACGACCGCTATTTTTTGAGCAACGTCACCGAGTGGATTCTGGAACTCGACAACGGCCGCACCTACCCCTACAAGGGCAACTACGAGGCGTGGCTCCAGCAGAAGCAGGCTGCCATGCTCCGCGAGGCCAAGCAGACCGAGTCGCGCCGCAAGCTCATCGAGAATGAGCTCACGTGGGTGCGCACCAACCCCTCCGGCCGCCGCGCGAAAAATCAGGCGCGTGTGCGCCGCTACGAAGAGCTCGCCTCGCAACAGGTCAACACGCGCGAGGATGAGCTGCGCATCCAGATTCCCGCCGGGCCGCGCCTCGGCGACCTCGTCGTCAAGGCGGACAACGTGTCCATGGGCTTCGGCGACAACCTGCTGTTCGAGGGCATGAGCTTCGACCTTCCGCGTGGCGGCATCGTCGGCGTCATCGGCGGCAACGGCGCGGGCAAGACCACACTCTTCAAGCTCATCACGGGGCAGTTGAAACCGCTCTCCGGCGAACTCACGGTCGGGCCGACGGTGGAGCTGTCCTACGTCGACCAGCTGCGCGACGCGCTCGACGGCACCAAGACCATCTACGAGGAAATCACGGGCGGGTCGGAGTTCGTGAGCCTCGCGGGCGCGGCGATGATGAACGGCCGCGCCTACTGCAGCCGCTTCAACTTCAAGGGCGCGGAACAGCAGAAGCCCGTGGGCGTGCTGTCCGGCGGCGAGCGCAACCGCGTACACCTCGCCAAGCTGCTGCGCAGCGGCGGCAACCTGCTCCTCCTCGACGAACCCTCCAACGACCTCGACGTCGCGACGCTGCGCTCGCTGGAAGAAGGCATCGCGGACTTCGGCGGTTGCGTGATGGTCGTGAGCCACGACCGCTGGTTCCTCGACCGCATCGCCACGCACATCCTCGCGTTCGAGGGCGACTCCAAGGTGACGTGGTTCGAGGGCAACTACGCCGACTACCACGAGCACCGCCGCAAGCTCCTCGGCGATGCCGCCGACCGCCCCACCCGCGTCCGCTTCCGCCCGCTGGCGCACGGGTAGCCCTTGCCAAATTGTGCGAGACGCGCATACAGGAGGTGTGCTATGATGTGCGCATTCATTGGGAGAAAAGAGATGCAGATGAAAAAGGTTTTCGCGTTCCTGTTGCTGATTCCCGCGCTGGCGTCTGCGGAGGTGCGCCCGCTGCCGTTGGGTTCCGCCGCGAACACGTCGTTTGCGGACGAGCGCGCGGAGGACAGGGAGGGGGGCTGGATCGACGCGGGGCAGAATGATTTGCGGGTGATGACGCCGGGCGACCTGATGGCGGGCGGGGTTCCGTTCGCGGTGACGGCGGGGGACAAGACGTGCATCGTCTTGGGCGGCCCGTCGCGGGCGTACCTGCCGAAGTCGGCCACGCTGGACGTGGCGGGCGCGAAGGGGAAGGGCCTGTACCTCCTTCACGCGGTGGCGTTCCCGCCCAAGCCCGATGAGGTCGCGGGGCTGCTCACCGTCGAGTACGCGGACAGCAAGACGAAGCCCTCCGAGTTCCGTGTGCGGTTCGGGCGGGACGTGGCGGACTGGCAGAAGCCGACGGGCTACCCGAACGCGGCGCGCGCGTGGACGGCGTACAGCGGCAACACGCAGGTGTCGCTGTTCGCGTCGCGTTTCACGCTGCGGGAGGAGGCGGTCAAGCGCATACGCTTCGAGGCCGTG
>WRJS01000023.1 GCA_009778475.1 Kiritimatiellota bacterium
AGAGTAGTGAAACGCCTGTCCCAATATACAGGACGCACGGTGCCTAAAGATTAAAAACCAGTGGCCCGACAGACTTCGATAGCTCTTGTTTGGCCATGGTGACTAGGTGGCCCATGTAAACCCGGCCTTAATTCATGAACCGAGTGGGATCGAAACCACAGTCTCTCTGTCTGAAAAACTGAAGAATTATACACCTAAGACTCTACGGTCTTTTTTTTTTAAAGAAGATTAGAATTTAAAAATGTGAAGTTTGTTTAGATATTTCTGTTGATCATGCTGTCTCAACCCGACTCTGGCTGTGAATGGATGATGTTTCTCCGAAACATCTATAACTTGCTTTTGGTATATGAGATGTAAAGTCCCAAAAAGCGGTATTTTTCATATTCACTGCCATGATAACTCAAAATCTTTTGTGTCGCCTTAAATATTTCATATTAAATAGTGCATGAATTTTAATTATCGAATTTCAGTACAAGTGACTGCGGAGTGTGTTCAGTTTAAGACCATATAATTAGGCACGGTAACAACTGACTGCAGACTGGAAGACCGTTTCTGATTCCAGGCAGAGGCTCTTCATCGTACCCCTCTACATTGGTTTTGGTATTCACCCAAGTTCCTATCCACTGGAAACTTCAAGATTATAACATCCAGAGGTTACCAATGACTACTCTTTTCCATTAGATTAGTGAGTTAATGTGTGTATTTAAAAACCCTTACAGTACAAACAAATGCACATTTCCACTATTAGGTATTTCACTGTTATTTAGCGCCTATGCGTTTCTGTTTCGACTTAACTGCCATCATTAGGGAGCTGACATTAGATTAATGCGACTTCCAACAATAAAATAGTCAACAATGCTTAAACATATCAAACGTACAGATTAAAAATTCAAGCATATAAAATGTTATAAAATGTTGACCGTTTTAAATTATTGTAGTAATTTGTTTACAATTCCAATAAATATCCCACAAAATGCAACGTTACACAGTTTATTTATATCTGTAAACTGTTCTACATTTTCCGGGTGGCATCTCCCCCCCCCCCCCCCGCGCATAGCAGTAAGCGCCGTCGGTGGTCATGTTGCCGCTGGGGGCATCCCCTGATTTTGGCTCAATGCTATTCCCAGCAAGCATATAGATATAAAATGTCGGATTGGCTTTCATAATAAAGGTCATAATGAATAATCATGCGGTATTTCATAGAAGAGAATGCCTCCTCCAGACTTTTGCATCTGTACCACTTAGAAGACGCGGGTAAATTCAAATTCCTTGGTATTTTTGTGTTTGAAGGAAACGGAACCTCCTCAAAATCCGATAAAAAAGACACATTCGTATATGCTTGTGAAAATCCCTCCACAAAACACTTTATAAAATAAGTGTTTTTCCCTGGCACGCTCAGCCAGCAATTGTTGTTTAATGTTCCCCCAACCCAAGTCAATGCAGTCGCATTTTCGATTATGGGGAATCGTGAGGTAATCGGCTGACTATCTGTCCTCCATTGCTCCCTTTCCTTACACCCGAGTAATAAAAAAAGGATTCCAAGAACACTCATGAGCCGCATATTACATTTCAATGGCAGGCATTTTGTTTCATTCATAACTGCATCTCTCAACAAGTTCTCTGCTGAAATTAACGTCCGCGGGCTCGTGTTCTACCTATGCAACGGGAAGAACATCCGTCTTGTGTGACTTGGTGCATCTATTTTCCGCATTAAATCTTGATATCCCATTATGATTTCGTCACGCCCCACTGTCGTCTGGGGCGACAGCGGTATGTGTATTATCAGGTTGTCCGCAGATGGCGACTGACCGTCTTTAAATAATGGAGGGGAGACATTGTAGAGCGATATTGCATTTGCATACACAACATTTTGATGCTCAGGGACAATTGGGCTATTGCCAAGCCTCCATTGGAAATTCTCTTTTGCGAATGCCTTTATTAGCGACAGGCCCTCTTTGCCCGTCACCATCACCTCTTTGATATTTTCCCCGTCTTGCCAAGAGCATCGCGCGGATTGCGCACAATCTACCAATGCCTGGCCGAACCAGAACCAAGCGATTCCATTCCATCTTTGACCATTGTTTTTGCCATCCAGCCCCGAATATGGCGGAGAAAAACCCGCAATACTGCCTGTCCCCTTGCGGTTTTTCCCCGACTGTTCTTTTGTCCGGCTGTCTATCCGCTTGACGAGATCCAGATATTCTTTTTTTATCTCAATATGGCGATTCCCCATTGTTTGCCCAAAGGGTATGTGCACGATTAAACTGTTCCCGTCGCCTGACTTGTCAGGGGCTGGGGGTTGGGCGCTATCGTACAACGCTATTGCGGTTGCATAAAAATAACTTCCCTGCTCTGGGGCAACGGGGGCATAGTCGAGTTTCCCGTAAAAATTCTCCCTGACGAACGCTTTTAACTGTGACAAATCTTCCTTGTCCGTCACGACGACCATCCCCCTGTCATCCGCCCCCTCCCACCAAGAGCATCTAGCGGATTTGGCGCAGTCTATCAGCGCAGGCCCGAAGCGGAACCAAGCGTTCCCGTTGTGGATTACATTTTCATCCGCAACCTGTTCCGCTGGTGACGAATGAAGAAAAAAGGGAATCATTAATATATAAATCAAAACGAATTTCATAGTCCTTCCTTTCCTCGGTCAGTAACAATGTGGCAAAAACAGGTCAGCGAGCATTCGTCCTCTCCCATCCCCCCGTTAGCGGCGGCAAGCCGTGGTCGTGAACAACCATTTCCTCGTCGAACACCCCATCAAAGACCTGCTTCCAGGCCCTCCTGCCCAATGTGGTCGCAGGCGGATGGACATGGGAAAATATGCCATACGTTTTCATGCTTTCATTTTACGCCGAATGAAAAAGAAAATCAATGAGGCGATGGCCAGGCTGGATGTTGTCGCTAAAATTAGCCACCATCTTTTTCCCGTTGGACGGTTGGTTATCGACCTGATCAACTCATGATACTCTTTTATGATGCTATCATATTGGTCTCCTGCTATCAGATCCGATATTGGGATAGAGACAAGCACTTTGTCATAGTGAGGTAATTCATCATCCGGTTTCAGCCGAATACTATAAAATGTTATGTCATTTTCCCATCGGATACTCTGGGCAATTGGAGCAGTTGGGCTAAAATTAAATTTCTTGATAAACTTTTCTTTGACAAACGCTTTTATCAGGGACAGGTCTTCTTGATTCACGATTGTAACCTCCTCGTCAATTCCTTCATGCTCGTCTCTATACAAAAAACACCTGGCCGATTGCGCACAATCGATTACCGCTTGCCCGAACTCAAGCCAACTCGTCCCATTATGTTTTATATTTTTTTGTGCAATGTTTTCTTCTGCCATTTGACCCGTCGGCATAACAAACAAGAATGCAAGCGCAAGAAACTTTTTCATCACACAATCATCCTTTCTTCACTTTCTTGGTATCCCAAACATAATGGAATAAATATATCAGGCGCGGCGGGGCGTTGCAAGCGCAATCTGCATAGGCCATCATAAAATCATCGGTCTTGCTGACTGGAAAAATGCCGAGTGTGGAAATGCAACTCAATTGCCCGCCCTTCTCGATTGTTTCTTTGTTTTTTTCAACGCTTGCGCCATGAACGGGTCTTTCTGTAACTGAGCATCAAGCCATGGGTACTTATCCCGCCAATTCTTTTTGGCGCATATTCCCTTCCAAGACTCTATTTCGGCTTCCCATTCTATCGCAAGATAGTCATGAAGCGAGGAAGCATAAACCGTAGGCTTGCTCAGGTCTTCGTGAAAACCTGCAACGTAAACATTGGGGGCATTGGAATTCTTGCAAATTAAATAGACATCGCCGTCCCTCTCGATTATCGGCACATAGAGTGGGTTTCCCGAATACGGCGCCTTCATCAACGCGCGGTCAAACGCATCAGAGTAAGGGCTAAACGATATTTTACTATATTTGGCGGCAAGTTGTGCAAATGACTCATGAAGGGGAAGATGTTCCTGCGGAATATCAAACGTTTCTCCGATTATACCATAATGGCTCAGTAATTCGTCCACTTCATCGGGCGTCATTTGAGTTCCGGGCATGATTGGATGTTCGGGTAACGGTTCGTTGACTTGTCTTTCCTCCCAATAAAGATAACAAGTCATGCCGATTCCTAATATTCCGCTAAAAATGAAAAATAGCAGCGTAAATGACATAACAAACCTCGTTTAATAAATGACTCCATCCCATTTTTCAGTAAACGGAATCCCAACATCCTTTCGTCTGGCTATTAACATAATAAATCAACCTAGCCGTAAACATGCCGGATATGGAGATAAGCCCCCGAAGCACTGAAAAAACATCTACCAAGGCAGCAGGTCCTCCCATGACCTTACGGGCTTACTGTGGATATTTGCAAACCTCCAAAATGCGCCCGACAATTTCATTTCGTTTGTCAATCCATAAGAGAAAATATATAAGACCCTGTCGGGGCTTGCGGGCTTCATGACTTGCATCCGGGCAAGCCCTGAGTCCCTTGCATATACGCAGTCCATGTCGTTCGTGTCGGACGGCAGCCACTTTATCCCCCTGTACTCACACTCATGAAACAAACGGCCCGCAGGGTTACCCCGCACATGCCAATGCTGGGTTAGCCAGTCATTTGTCATTTGCCCCTCCGGAACCGTGCATTTGACATACAATGCCGTGTCCTTTCCTTTTCTCAATGCCGCCTCCTGAACTGAAATCCCGCCGGGCACCGCCTGAAATATTTCAGCCAGGATTATACCCTGCGCCCCGTCGGCAGTCAGATCAAGTGAAGATATAAACCCATAGCGGGGGAACATGTTCCACTGCACAAAAACGCGCAACCCTGCAAACGTGCAGACAAACGCCAAAAACAATGCCCAAAACCTTCTGTCCACCATCCGTCACCTCCATGCCGTGTGCCACAACTGCTTCAACCAAAAGACTCTTTCCTGTGCTTTCAATATTACAGGACACTAGCCGCATTCCACTTCATAAAAATATATAACTTGAAATCATTTTATTTCCAAAATAGCCACCAAATTAAGTCGCTCAACGTATATCCGTTGCCCCATAAGGCGCAAATGAATTTCCCGAACAGGAACGTGAACGCAGAAACAGGGAGAAACACAAAAAACTGCAAAATAGAATGCAAGATGCTTTCTTTAAATTTAAAAATCGATAAGACGATAGCACTCACATGAAAAACAAGGCCTAACGGCACAAATATGTTTACGACTGAAGCAATAGGCTGTGTAAGCGCATGACTGCAGAGGAAGCAACCTCTTCCATCCGCATTAGAAAATATGACCCAAAATGCGTAAAGCGGACCAGCGATAACACATAGTGTCGTCAGGAACGGCGCAATAAGAAAAATAAATGACCATAGCGTTTTCATGGGCTAACCTTTCTGGCAGATGGCGGAGAAACTCCCTCTCCCCTCCCTTCGGGTACCCCCTTTTCTTTACCCGTGACGTGACAGTTGCCGTTGCGTCGCGGGGTACCGCTCCTTGCTCTTGCGCGCGTTGAGCCTTACGCAAGCCTCAAAATCGCGGCCGGGCTTCGCGTGCGCTTGCCCTTTGCGCTCTTTTGTTCTTCGTTCGCATCGTTGCAGGGGAGATAGGCAGGGCGGAAGCCCTGCGCTCCTGGGAGGCCGCCGATGCCGTCCGCGCCCTGCGGGGTACAGCTGAGGTCGCTGCCCCAGACGTAATGGGAGGTGCTGGTGACGGCGAACGGGGGGATGTGGAGGTCGGCGGACTCCCGGACGGCGTTCCAGCCGTCGTAGGCGGAGGGTACCGTTTCCACCCTGTAGCCATGATTTACCCTGTGACTCATTTCAGCCCCTCTGTTTTGATGAGCTTCAGGCGGTTGGTGAACGCCTTGTATTCCTCCACGTCCCTAAACTCGTCACGCACCAATTCCCATGGGGCTGTCATCAACAGCTTACGTTTGCTAGGCTCAATATCTTTTATTGAACCCCAATCACCTCCCACGTACATAATGAGGTCTTGCCGAAACCATATCGGCATTGCGGGAGGGTCGCTCAGTTTTAGTCCACCCACATAGTAAATCCCGTTCCATTTCGAATAGGTATGGCTGGGGTTGGCGCGGCCCAGGCGGTCGACCAGAGACTCCAAAGACGGCGGGTACTCCCCCGCCTCATTAATGCAACCCAGGCGGGCACTCAAAACACGTATCAACGTGCCGGTGTTTTCTATTCGCGCGTCTGCAAAGAACCTGAGGTAAATCACTTCGTTGGCAATCACGCCAAGTATGTAAAGCACAAACAATGACACCAGTATCCCGGCAGCACCGATGGCTCCCATGATAATGCTTCTTGTTCTCATATTATATCGCCCTCCCCTTTCTCACAGGCCCCTGAGATGCGGCTCCCAAACCCATCTCTCCGGGAACCTGCCATGATGAAGTAATATATCAGACGCGACGGGGCGTTGCAAGCGCAAAGCGCACAGGAGTCATAAAGTCATCGCGGGTTAGCGATTCCTGAAATGCCGAATATGAACCACCTGTTGCCTCGACTTATGATATCCAATGCCCTGTGCCTTTTTTTTGCCATACTCCATCTACTTTATGAAACCAAATACTTATGCCCTCACCACTAAGGCTATGGTTTGACCATCCAAAATAAAATCCGACATCACCGTCATCATTAAATATAAACCACAGTAGCCCGAGTTGGGGTTCTTGGCCGTGTTCCAATTCGTTTCTCGCCATTTCAAGTAAGCCCAAAAACTCTTGGCAGGCTAGACCTTTGCCATCAATGTGTTCACTTAAAGGCAGCATGGTTATTTTCCGCTCACAGTCGAACTCTGCAATCATAGGCAGACCAGAAGAAATAGTGTCTTCTAAAACGACAAATGACAAACATCCCCATTTTGCCGCGAAACCCACAATTTTATATGTTGCAAAAAAATCTGCATTGGACTGAATGACATTTTGTATTTCAGGAACCGGGACCCCTTCATCTATAACAGCCCCCCTGTCAGCGGATGACACAACATGAAACGTTATGCACATCATCACGATATCAACGATGAAACAACATAATGGGAGTAACACATATTTTGGCATAGTTTTCATTTTCCCCTTTTCCGCTCATCTGTTATAACCCCAGCCGGCGTCCATGTTACTGTTCCAGACATGACGGGGTGAATATACCCAATACGGCAAGGCGTTGCAAGCGCAAAACAATTTTTCCCTCGTAACGGCATCATCTTTTTTCTCCCACAAAGGCGCGACGGCGCAAAGGGTTTCCTCGTGTTGGCGCGTGATGTTTGGCGTGTCTTTGACGCGCTCTGCGCCCCCCGGCACATTGCTGTGTCCCGCAATGCCCTTCGCAGATATTGCTGTGTCAGGCACGGGCTTCATGCGCAACCTCGCCTTTTTATCAGGAGGTGCTATCCCCCTGCCGTTTTTAAAGGTCATTAAGATCACAAAAATACAGCAACAGGTAAGTGCCGACCAATAGATAACACGTATGACTTTCATTGTCCCCCTCCTTTATTACGGCGGGGCATATAAGCCTTTGAGGCACTCTTCAAGCCGGGTTTTGGATGCCTCGTGACCCTCCCGCGACGGGGACATATCCGCATTGAACCACATCACGATGTCGTCCCCCCCCGCCGTTCTCGTTCCTCCTGTTCTTGCCGGAGGAGTGCATGACTATGCCGGCTTCACCAATATGGTTGGGCATAAGCATGATGGTTATCGGCTGCCCCCATGCGTCAATGAGTTTTCCGTCCTTGTAAAACTTCAGTGTCACAGTCTCCACGCCTGAATAGCTTTCGATAATATGGCTTATCGTTTTATACTCTATAATTCGGGGAATGTCTTGCTTGGATTCTATACGGTTGACTGTCTCTACTATATTACTGTGTCCGCCTGTTACCATTGCGCCCGCAAAAAAACAACTCATGTCTCGCATGGTCACCTGCGTTGTGAAGTTTTTAGTAGGTCGCGGACTCCCCGTAAACATCGGGGCAACAATCAAGAATCCCGCGATTAAACAACATGCGTATATAGCTGCTCGTATGGCTAAACCTTTTGTTGTCATTACTTATATCCTTTCCGGTCAGTCCCCCTCGTTATTCGCCAATCAAGCACAGAAGTAAAAAATCCGGCCGACCCCGCATACCCGATAAATAAACCTCTTGTCGCCACGTTCCATTCCCATTTGTTGCGTTGATGATACCCCTCCGTGCCTGTGCCTTTCGTTTTCTCAACAGTGCCGCAACCATTCAGCGCCAATACGTTTAGCGTCGGGCATAATGGGATAAATATATCAGGCGCGGCGGGGCGTTGCAAGCGCAAACTATGTGGGTGTTGCTCAATTCCATTGCTCCCCTAAAAGATCAATTTTGAAAATGGGCTCATCCATTTCCACCTCGGAAGAATGACGCCCCTCTTCATAAAATGCAACACGAGTTTTCCCTTTGATAATGAAAACCTCGCGTCCCCGCCAGACTGCGTCTATCCACAGCACAATATCATCGCCGCCGCCGCCCTCATCTCTTTTGTTCCCGCCGAAGGAGTGCATGGCCACCCCTGCCTCCCCGTTGCTGTTTGTCGTGAGCAAAATCATGATGGGCTGCCCCCACGCGTCTAGAAAATTCCCGCTCCGTGGCGACATTTCTTGTATCATCTCACGATGCACAAAACGGGGGATGCCTCTCGATCCTGTCAGGCTGTCCACATATTCAACCAGATTGCTGTGACCGGCTTTCCCCATGACACGATGCATAGGATAAACCATGTGAGACATCATTATTTGGGTTATCGCGTCAGGGTTTCTTTTCGAGGGCGTTCTGGAAAAATACATTATCAGCGCGGCAATGAGCATACCGTGCAAGATGAACGCCGTCAGCAATAAGATCCGTAACTTCGCAGTTTTCATTGTTGTGATTCTCCTTTGTTTATTCCGGGTGTCATCCTGGAATTAGATCTCCGGCTAAAGCTAGAGGTTTCCCCCTCATACCCGATGAACCAGCCCCTGGTCGCCACGTTCCATTCCCATTTGTTGCGTTGATGATACCCCTCCTTGCCTGTGCCTTTCGTTTTGTCAATTGTGCCGCAACCATTCAGCGCCAATACGTTTGGCGTCGGGCATAATGGGATAAATATATCAGGCGCGGCGGGGCGTTGCAAGCGCAAACTATGCAGGTGTCACAAAATCATTACGGAGTAATGATTTTTGAAATGCCAAATGTAGGGATAAGCCCCTATTCCCTTTTGTGATAAAATAAATGGTCAGTTGTGTTGCTTCACTTTCATTTCGTCCGCTACCCTTGTGATATTCAGGCGATTGGTGAAAGCCTTGTATTCTTCCGCGTCCGAAAACCTGTCTTTGACCAGCTCCCACGGCTCAGAGAGCAGCATGCGTACAACGCGGAGGCCGTTTGTTTCGTATGGCCTATTGCCGCTCAAATCCATAATCGTTGCCCAAAAGGGGGATTTCGGGTCATGCTGTATCAGGATAGGCATCCCGGGCGGGTCGTTTGTCCGCAACCCGCCTACATAATAAAGATATTTCAGGTGCCTTGAATCCTCAAGCGTTACCCGATCAGGGTCGGCATAAAGGAGTGATAATAACCCATAAAACAATTTCGGGTATTCGCCATTGACGAGTGGAACATATTTGTCCCGAAGCCCTGGGTCTGTTAGAACCCTGAACATGCGTCCGAAATCATCTCCTCCGTTGATAAACCTGCCCAATATATATCTTACGCCAGCCTCTCTGTACAGAAACGCCAATGTTAAAACTACGGCTATTACCTTCAACAACTTGATCACGCATGGTCTCATTTGCCGCCTCCTGTTTTTACGGTCGGTATCTCAATCCTGTACCACTTAGCGGAGAAGTCGCTTTCTGGCATCTTTTCCCCGCCCGCAGTCGAACATTTCTTGTGGGCACATGACGATATGATAACCTCAGATTAATCATGTCACACGTCACTCAATGCTTTTCAGTTTGGGTTCTGCCACCCGTTTAAAAACATAACGTAACCCAGCCCCACCACCGCCACCAAAAAACGGGAACGGGCCCAACATCGCGGTTCTTCCCCATGCTCTTCGCACCGCTAAATCATGTTCTGGCGTTATACCCAATGCAAACTCCTCGGTATCCCACATCCATAAGATTGGCATCAGCATACCGCCAGCATGGTGTTGGGTGGCTAATGCAATACGCCTCGGATAGGGTTTATAAGAAACAATTACTGACCCGGCAGACTTTTCCGCACTACTTATCAGCGTTAACTCCAAATGCGTGTCGGACAGAATTTCCACCTGAAAAATATCATTGTCATCCGCTGCATGAGAATATGTAAGCACCTGCCAGAAATTAGGCATCTCCGGGCTTTTATTTTCATACAACCCGTTCAGTGAACGCTCTGGATGTTCGAGGAGTTTTGCTTGCTCTTCCCAGTCAGAGAGCATCCGCTTCTCATATCCCGTTAAACACGAACACAGAGGCAAGCAAACCGCAACAGAACAAAACATCTGTAGAATTTGAAATCTCATCAGGGTTTCCTGTTTAAGTGTAAGTCAAACGAGAATCTTAATCTGCGTTCTTGCCCCAAATAATCCCACTTGTTAATAGGGTCGTTGGCGCAGAAGCCGTAGAGGTTCAGGCCGCCGCGCTCGCCGACGGGGTCGCGGGAGAGCCAGCCCCTGAGGTTGGGGTTGTAGTAGCGCGCGCCGTAGTAGTAGAGGGGGAGGGTCGGTGCCCAGCGCCAGGCGCCGGGGGGTGACGATGTCGTCGAGGCACTTGGTGCTGAAGCGGTAGGGGAACGCGTCCGCCATGAGCCCCGGCTTGGCGGCGGAGCCGCCGAAGGCATCGTACCCGTAGTGGGCCACGGCGGTGCCCGCGCCGTCCACGTATTCCGTCACATTGCCATTCGCGTCGTAGCAGGGATAATATGCAGGGCTGAACCCCTGCGCCCCCGGGATGACTGCGAGCAGGCGACCCGCGCCCTGAGGTGTGCCGCTCAGGTCGAGACCCCAGAGGTACCGGGAGGTGCTGGAGGCGGAATATGTGAACATATCAAACATTGTGAAGTAATATATCAGATGTGACTGGGTATTGCAAGCGCAAACCGCGCAGTGCGGACTGGGGCTTGTAGGTTTTTGGATCTTTGATACACTCTTGGACATTGCGCTGGGATACCTTCCCGACTGGGGCTTGTAGGTTTTTGGATCTTTGATACACTCGGCTCTGGCTTTTATAAGACATCTTTATTACTGGGGCTTGTAGGTTTTTGGATCTTTGATACACTAAATGGTTAAGGCCTTAATCGCATCGTCAAACTGGGGCTTGTAGGTTTTTGGATCTTTGATACACTTATCCCCTCTTGATAATATAAGCAGGAGTACTGGGGCTTGTAGGTTTTTGGATCTTTGATACACTTCATTTGCCCAGAGTTGAGCGCGGCTATCACTGGGGCTTGTAGGTTTTTGGATCTTTGATACACTAGTAAGGCACCCCCCCCTATAGGGGGGTGCACTGGGGCTTGTAGGTTTTTGGATCTTTGATACACTCGTCACACCGCTACCAGCATAAGAAAGAGGACTGGGGCTTGTAGGTTTTTGGATCTTTGATACACTTTAGAGCAACGCCACGACCACAGCCGAGCAACTGGGGCTTGTAGGTTTTTGGATCTTTGATACACTTGAATATCATCTACCGTGAAAAGGAAATCGACTGGGGCTTGTAGGTTTTTGGATCTTTGATACACTCCTCACGCGCACCCTCAAGCATACGCCCAAACTGGGGCTTGTAGGTTTTTGGATCTTTGATACACTTGTTGGCTCCGATGATGCATGAGGTAAATGACTGGGGCTTGTAGGTTTTTGGATCTTTGATACACTGCCGCGCCCTTGAACCAGCGCGGGTACTCCACTGGGGCTTGTAGGTTTTTGGATCTTTGATACACTTAGTCTAATCAGTAAGAAGAACGTTTTCATACTGGGGCTTGTAGGTTTTTGGATCTTTGATACACTAAAGGCGAGTCGCATTTCATGGACGGGGATACTGGGGCTTGTAGGTTTTTGGATCTTTGATACACTAACAACCCGACAGCGGGGGCGTTCGACACCACTGGGGCTTGTAGGTTTTTGGATCTTTGATACACTTCAAGGTCCAGTGCCTAGGGATCGAGTCGGACTGGGGCTTGTAGGTTTTTGGATCTTTGATACACTTTGCCCAGCACAGGGACATCCGCAAACTTGACTGGGGCTTGTAGGTTTTTGGATCTTTGATACACTCGGCATCGTGTCCACCTGCTTCCGGATGAAACTGGGGCTTGTAGGTTTTTGGATCTTTGATACACTGAAGTGGAGGCGGGGGGATAACCCCCCCCTACTGGGGCTTGTAGGTTTTTGGATCTTTGATACACTGAGACACCAGCGTAAGCGCGACGTAGAGCCACTGGGGCTTGTAGGTTTTTGGATCTTTGATACACTAAGGCCGCAATGAAGAAAGACCGTGATGGTACTGGGGCTTGTAGGTTTTTGGATCTTTGATACACTTTTTTACTGATTAGACTATTCTTCTCCCGTACTGGGGCTTGTAGGTTTTTGGATCTTTGATACACTTACTCGCAACGTGATACTGGCCGCCTACGGACTGGGGCTTGTAGGTTTTTGGATCTTTGATACACTGTACTGCTTGCACTCATCGAAAAAGGCGTAACTGGGGCTTGTAGGTTTTTGGATCTTTGATACACTCTCGCCCACTTCAGCGCCAGCGCCACCGGCACTGGGGCTTGTAGGTTTTTGGATCTTTGATACACTAGATCGTGGCGGCAATCATCGACAAGCTGAACTGGGGCTTGTAGGTTTTTGGATCTTTGATACACTGCGGCACGCCCATCGTCCATCCACCTGATCACTGGGGCTTGTAGGTTTTTGGATCTTTGATACACTCATTAGACGTAAAATGGCGAGGCACGAAACACTGGGGCTTGTAGGTTTTTGGATCTTTGATACACTCCGGAACCTCAACGGTAAGTAATGTTCATTACTGGGGCTTGTAGGTTTTTGGATCTTTGATACACTAGTTTTTCACGCTGGAGCATAACGCCGTGCACTGGGGCTTGTAGGTTTTTGGATCTTTGATACACTTGGTGGCTTTCCTTCGTATAAGGACATTGTACTGGGGCTTGTAGGTTTTTGGATCTTTGATACACTACGGGGAGAGAAGCTAGCATAGTCGCCATTACTGGGGCTTGTAGGTTTTTGGATCTTTGATACACTGTCGCTCCTCCTCGTCGGTAAGCGTCCGCCACTGGGGCTTGTAGGTTTTTGGATCTTTGATACACTAGCGAAATGTGTTGAGAGCGGTATTCTTCCACTGGGGCTTGTAGGTTTTTGGATCTTTGATACACTCCTCCTCAGCACCATTCCGTCTCATACCGCACTGGGGCTTGTAGGTTTTTGGATCTTTGATACACTCTGTCTTTGCTAACAGATTGCAAAGCATTAGGTTATGTGTCATTGAGCCAGAAAAAATCAGAAGAAGGAGAGTTGCTCGGGTTCGGGTTCGGGCCGTTTTTTGACGGTGTTCTCAAAGATGTGCATCTCGCTGTATTGCTTGTCGGTGACGTAGAGGATGCGGACCTCCCCGTGCGGGGGGACGCCTTGGCGTATGGAGCGGAGAATCGTGTCGGTCAAGCGCTTGTTGTCGCAAAACCGCACATAGACGGAGAACTGCATCCGGAAAAGGCCCTGCGATTGCAGCAGCTTCCGAAAGACGGTCATGTCCCGACGTTCTTCCTTGGTGTTCGTCGGGAGGTCAAACATTGCCAGTATCCACATGCTTTTTATCCGCGAACGAATCATGGTCACTGGAAGCAGGGCTTGGGCAAACGAAGCCCTTCCTCCCCCCATCCAAAGACGTTGACCAGCGAGCTCGCCAGCCGCTGGATGATGTAGAACAGCGGTTCGTTGTTCCCTTCAATTTTTATTGGCATCAGGAGCTGCCGCACGATGTTGGCCTTGTCCTCTTTCGTGAGGCCGCCCGCCTGACATTTCCCGTCAGCCGTCCAGCGATACGCCGCCCAATCCACATACGCGCGGAAGGGTTCCATCAGGTCATCCGCCAAACAGAAACTGTTGTCGCGATGATGATGGTGGACACCCAAGCCGGGGTGCAAACCCGTGGAGCAGATGGCGCGTGCCGTCATCGCGCGAAGCACGGTGTAACCGTAGTTCAGCAGGGCGTTGATCCCGGGTGCGTCGCGATCCCGTGAGAAATCCACGTCGCCGAAAAGTTTCGACCAGTACAGTTTTGCGCCTTGCGCCTCCACGTTGTCCGGGTCGCCGGAGAAAACCCGCGCCGGGAATTCGCCAAGCCCATAATCCGTGCCATACACGTGGCGCAACAGCGCCGCCTGATGCTCGAGCTTGGAGCGGACGATCTCCTGCCAGAGCCGTTTCATCACGGGCTTGGAGGCATCGGCCTGCTGGCGGAAGCGCGTGGCGGGCTGGTGGTGCACACCGAAGGGGAGGCACATCGAGGCGGGCATCGCGTTGCGGTCGCAGAACACGACGCACACGCCCGCCTTCGAGAGCTCCGCGATGGCGGGCTGGGTCATGCTGACGTGCGGAGAGGAAAGGATCAGCACGCCGATGTCGTCAACGGGCATCGTGACATCTTCCTCCCCCTTGCGCTCGACAACCAGCAACTTGTTTTCGTAGCACAGGAAGACAGGGCCTTCCGTGATGTCGATAATACGGTTAGTCGTTGGCATAACGCACCTCGCCAAAGGGCGTGAGGGTGACTTTTTTCATGTTGAGGTTTCGTAACGGCTCTATACGTTTACGAAGTTCCATTTTCGTTTCTTTTTCTTCTTTCTTGCGTTCTCCCTTTTCCCGCGCATCAGTTATACGTGCAAATTCAATACGCGGTTCTTGTGAAACAGCTTTTACAACGTATAATGCCTTGGGGTTAGACGGATCAATATCACATTCAATTATGTCGCTTATTGCCAGCGAGAACACGAACCGTTTGCCCTCGCCGTGGTCGCGCTGGACAACGGGAAGATTCTGCTTTTTGCGTTGATAAGCATCGAACATCGAGACACACACGCCTTCCCATTTCACGCCGCCTTTGCCGTCTGAAACTTCCAAGATTTCGACGTGATGATTGTTGCCCGAGACGACAGGGTGCGGGTGCGCCGCGTCGCCCACATCCATGGTCGCCAAATCCTTGTGGCACCGCACGGATTTGATCTGCGGCCCCTGCGACCCATCCGAGCACATCATCCACGGATAATTGTCGGTGTTGGAAAAGGCGGACGACAATTTTTTCGCATCCAGTTTTCCCGTTGCGGCATCATAGATTCCCAGTTCACTCAGTTTTTCAACCACCAGTTCCTTCACCGTCGCATCGGCGATTTGCTTGATGTCTTTTTCCGACAACGATTCCAATTTTTTGCGGTACGAGACCTTGCCTTTTATCTCGTTCCCTTCGCAATCCTTGACGCGCCCATAAATCGTCTCCTCGTGCAGTTGCCCCCGCGCCTTGCGCGATGCCGCATGGGTGACTTTGATACCCTCGATGGCGCGTCGCGCATCGTTGAGGAAGCCGTCCCAGTAATCGGTGTCGCCCTGATACATCAGGCGCGTGTTCACGCCTTCGTAATCCGCCGCGGCGCGGCTGATGGTGTTGACCGTCCCCTGCGACGTGATTGCCACGACGATGGCATCCACGGCATGGTGGCGATGGTCGGAGCGCGATTTGCGCACGGGCGCGTCGGACTGCGGGTTGGCGGCGCCTTCGCCCAAGATGCGGTTCAGTTTGTAGAAGTTGCGGACGGTGGCGGTGATGCCGCCCGAGACTGCGACGACGCGCTGCTTCTTTTCCGCGTCGTAGGTGCCGCCGTAGAGCGTCGCCAGATAGCCCTTGGCGAGCTTGCACGCATAACTGGTGTCGTTGAGTTGGCGGTTGGAGAAATCGGAAAACTCCGTGGTGTCCTCCACCTTGAAACGGCGCAGCTTCTCCAGCCGGACATGATCGGCTGCCTCGAATTTCCCGACGCGCGCCAACATCGCCTCGTAACGCGCCGCATCCTCCGAGAATGCCTGCCACGGGGTGCGGTTGCGCTTGTCCGTGCGGTTGACCCTTGCATGGCAGAGCGTCTTGTTGACGAACGAATCATCCAGCGAAACGGAATAGGGGATGATATGCTCGATGTCGAACTGGGGATGGTCGCCGAACAAATCCGTCAGGGAAATGTGTTCCCCCGTGTAGGGACACTGCTCGCGGCATTCCCGCCACAGCAGGTACTTTTCGATGTCCCGCCGTCTGGGCTCGTTCGTCTGAAACTCCGGGAGTTGCGCCATCAATTCCCCGATGGCGTCCTTGCGCCGCTTCTCCTGCTCGCGCATTTTTTTCGTGGCGTTCTTCTTTTCCTTGACGGATTTTTTCATCTCCCGCGCCATCTCGATATGGATGGCGTCGGGCTTGCCGAATTTCCGGATGACGGGATTGACGGCCTTGCGCAGTTGCGTCAACGAACGCTCGACGGCGGGATTCCGCAAGTCGGGCATGATGCCGCGCGTGCGCCCGATACCCTTAATCATGGGCAAGGAATCGAACACCGTGTCCGTGCGCAACGTGTCCCCGTAAACGTCGGTTACGGCGGTCATGTATTCAGTCCCCTGCTCCATGCGCGGGACAATCTTTTTCATCGCGGCAAGCGAAAGCCCGGCGTAGTCATCGGGCAACACGGTGTTGGCGAATAACGTCGCTTGCTCATCGGTCAGCTTCCAATGCGCCATGCCGCGTTTCTTCAGCGCCGCATCGTTCTCGTAGCTTTGGACATCGGCAATCGCGGCAAGCTGCTCCGCCTCGGGCATCGCCATCCAGCGTTCCTCCCCGAACACCTCGATCATCTTGGCGTTGGTCTGATGCCCCGGAAGCGATTTCTCGCCGCCCTCCTCGATGGAGAACGTGCAGGTGTTTTTCTTGCCGCCCAATCCGATCGCTTTTTTCGCGGAGGCAATCGTGACGCTCCGTTGGCGCAAGAGGATGTCCAGCAACGTCTGCCGCTCTTCGGGGGACAGGGAACGCTCTGCGTCCGAGAGCACTACGCGCAAATGGTTGAGCGTCTGCAACACGCGGAAACGTTGCGCCAGCGGATGATACCACGGCGCGCGCCGCTTCCCCTTCTCATACGGGCAGAAGCCCACCAGATGACTGCAACTCTTCAGCTTGCGCTGATGGAAAATCGCCTTGTACAAAACCTTCTCGTAATCCGCCGTGAGCGCGGCGTTCCCCAAAGAACGCTGCGCCGCCATGATTGCGCGGAACTCGTCCTCGAACATCTTACGCGCCGTGTAGCGCCCGCGAATACGCTCCTCCTCCGGGCTGATCCGGCTAAAATATTCGCCCAGCGTCCGCGCATTCGCCGCCTCCATGGCCTGCGCCAACTCGCTGATTCCCGTCTTGACCTTCCCAGCTTCCTTCTCATCCTCTTTGGCATCGGCCTTCTTGTTACTCTTAAAGCCGCGACGTTGCGCGAGATGATAGAGCGCACGACCCATCTCGAAATTGTCCAGCCGGTTGTCCAACGCTTCCGCCCGTAAACGATACGGGACGACGTGCGCCAGCGTCTGGGCGTTGGCCTCGGTCTTGAGGCGTTGCAAGGCTTGGGCGTCGATTTGCACGATCGCCTCCGCCATGTTATCCGCCACGGGCATCAGCCCCGCGTCCTGAAGCGTCCGCAGGATTTTCCGCATCCGCCTTGCCCTGCGGTCATGCTGCTTGCGAAGCTGACGCTTCTCGCGGCGGGCGAGGTTGCGGGACTCCTGTGTCCCGTCCGACATATTGCCCTCCATGCCCGCCTCGAAGATACGCACGCCTGTGGCGAGGATTTTCTCCGCCGCGTTGTCCACCAACGCCCACCCGATTGAATTGGTACCCAAATCGATGCCTAACACGTTCATGCGATGCACTCCTCAAAACTGTTTTTGAAACCACCCTGCTGACAACGGTACATTGAAAACTGAAATTTTAGCATAAATGGGCTTGCACGCAAGCGTCAATTGTGCTTTACTTGATTTCACCTACAAGTCCCAGCAAGGATTTTTTCCGTAGGCAAAGCCCTTCGGGGTGTCCTAAGTGCGGTCTCTATGGCCGCCTTTTCTTATGAATGCGCCTTCAGGATTCTTCATTGACTTCCACTCATCTCTGGCCTTATACTAAATGAATCGCTTGGAGAAGGACGCCAGGCGCAAACGTTCAACGTAAGAGAGGATTGATGAGATGAAACATCTGATTATGGCGGTGGCGGTGACGGGGTTGGCGACAAGCCTGTTTGCCGCGCCGAAGCGGACGGTGGTGGTGTGGTCGGAAGGCACAGCCCCGAAGAATGTCTATCCGGAGGACATCAACGGCGCGATCGTGGAGGGCCTGAAGGCGTCGCCCCTGATGAAGGACTGGGATGTCGTGCGCGCGAGCCTCGGCGACCCTGACCAAGGCATCTCGGATGAGCTGCTGAAGAAGGCGGACGTCGTCGTCTGGTGGGGCCACACGAAGCATGGCGACGTGAAGGACGAGCTGGTGGACAAAATCGAGAAGCGCGTCAAGGAAGAGGGCATGGGCTTCATCGCGCTGCACTCCGCGCATTTCGCGAAGCCCAACAAGCGTCTGATGGGCACGCCCTGCACGTTCGCCGCGTATGTGGCCGACAACAAGGAGAACGAGATGAAGGTCGCGATGCCGAACCACCCGATCTGCAAGGGCGTGGCGAAGACGTTCACGATCGAGAACGACGAGCGCTACAGCGACCCGTATGCGGTCCCCGAGACCAACGAGGTGCCGCTGGTCGGCGTGCAGGTGCACAAGAACGGCACGCGCGAGGACGCGAAGATGGGCTTCTGCTGGACGATCGGCAAGGGGCGCTTCTTCTACCTCCAGGCGGGCCACGAGACGAACCCGATTTTCTTCAACCCCGAAATCCGCAAGGTCATGGCCAACGCGGTGCTGTGGGCCGCGCCGAAGAAATGACGTCTCCGCTTCCGGTTGCCGGCGTTGACGCGCCGGCGGCCGGGGCGTTGTGCTTTGCGCAGGGCGGCAAATGGGTGTCGTGGCGATGGCGCCCCTGACAGGACTCGAACCTGTGACCCACGGATTAGAAATCCGTTGCTCTATCCAACTGAGCTACAGGGGCAAATGAAAAATAAAAGTGCATTATAGCATGACCGCCGGAAAATCCAAATGCCAAATGTGATTTCGCGGCAAAATTTAGGCAAGCCCGATGAGGTGTAGGTGATGGCGAGGACGAGTGTCGTGGTGATGGTTCTGGCGGCCGCAGTGGCCGCGCTCACGGGATGCCGCACGGTCCCTATCTCGGGGCGGTCGCAGCTGATGCTCTCCAGCGAGGGGTACGAGAACAGCCTCGGCGCGGAGACGTTCGGCGAATACAAGCAGAAGTACAAGGCCTCCGCGAACCAGGCGCACACGCAGGCGCTCAAGCGCGTCGGCGAGGCAATCAAGGGCGTGGCGGGGCAGGACAGCTTCGCGTGGGAGTTCACGGTGCTGGACAGCCCGGAGCCTAATGCCTTCTGCCTGCCCGGCGGCAAGGTGGCGGTCTATTCCGGCATCTTCAACTATATGTCGAACGACGCGGAGCTCGCGTGCGTCGTCGCGCACGAGGTCGCGCACGCGCTGGCGCGTCACGGCGGCGAGCGCATGTCGTGGGCGCAAGTGCAGTCGCTCGGCCTGATGGGGCTGCTCTACGGAAACCAGAGCGAGACCGTCGCCGCGCTCTACGGGCTGACGACCGACGTGGGCGTCATGCTGCCGTTCAGCCGCAGCAACGAGACGGAGGCCGACGCGATGGGGCTTATCCTGATGGCGCGCGCGGGCTACAACCCGCAGGCCGCGCTGACGTTCTGGCAGAAGTTCGGCACGGGCGGCTCGCAGTCCGCGCTGGCGAGCTGGCTCTCGACCCACCCCGGCGGCGAGGCCCGCATCCGCGACCTCCAAGAGGCCATGCCCAATGCCATGAAGGAATACCAGTCCGCCCGCAACAAAAAAGATTACGGCGTCATTTACGGCGCGTCGCCGCCGCGCTGACGGGTAAAAAATCCTTTACAGTTTTGCATGGCGGGAGGGGCGAAAAAGGAGTATAATAATGGTTTCTATTTTTGGGCAGGATAGGATTGTCCGCTGTGCAGGACGACTGTTCCTGCGGTAACCTTGGGTTTGGGAGTGCTGACGTATGACACGGATTTCATTTGTTTTCCTGTGCGCCGTTGCGCTGGTCTGCGGGTGCGGGTCGCGCTCGGGGCTGAGCGACGCGAAGAAGGGCATGGCGGCTTTCAAGGATGGCAACCACGAGAAGGCCATCCGCTATTTCACTGCGGCAACGGAGCGCATCACCAGCTCGCCAGAGTTGTATTATCACCTGGGGTTGGCATATTTGGCGCACGGCGACGTCAAGGACGCGCGCGACGCGTTCGAGGCGGCGCTGAACCTGAGCCCCGTCGAGAACGAGGCCAACATCTTGGGGGGGCTGGCGCAAGCAGCGTATCACCTAAAGGATTTCAAGGCCGCGCTGGCCGCGCTGGAGCATGCGCTCGCGGTCTCGCCGGACGACGGCACGGCCGTGCGCCTGCTGACGGCGATGGGCGCGGTGCAGGCGTCCAACCAGAACTACAGCCTCGCGCACCTGTACTATCTGCGCGCGCTGAAGATGAATTTCAGCCACGCGCCGGCCCGCTATAACCTTTCGGTCCTCTATCAGGACCAGTACGATTTGAAGGAGGAGGCGTTCGACAATTTCAAGCTGTTCATGGGCACGGCCGACGCGAAGGACAAGAAGCGCGATAAGGTGGAGAACCGCATCAACCGTCTGCGCACAAACCTCGATCGCATGGCCGCGGCACGCCCTGCCCCCCAGCGGAACGCCACGCGCGCGGGGGTCCTGCTACAGGAGGCCGTGAACGCGCACATCGCCCGGCAGCACTCGCGGGCCGTCAAGGCGTACAAGGACGCGCTGGAGGCTGACCCGCTGACGTTCAGCGCGGCATACGGGCTCGCCTCGCTCTATCGCCAGCAGGG
Source organism: Kiritimatiellota bacterium (assembly GCA_009778475.1). Lineage (GTDB taxonomy): Bacteria > Verrucomicrobiota > Kiritimatiellia > RFP12 > UBA1067 > WRJS01. Next base: position 21,085 of record WRJS01000023.1, read on the forward strand.
CAACCGCGCGGAGGCGCTGGAGACGTTCAAGATCGCCATCGACATCAACCCGACGCATCAGGACAGCTACGCCAAGGCGGCGGACATGGCGCTGCAGCTGCGGCAGCCGGACGAGGCGGTGCGGTTGCTGACCAAGGCCCTTGCGCGCAGCCCGAACAATCCCGAGACGGCCCGGTTGATGGCGCAGGCCGCGGCCGCGAAGCGCAACGGGCTGGAGGCCGCCGCGTATGGCGAGTTCTACCTCTCGCTCATCCCGAAGGACAGCCCCGACCGCGCGGAGTTTGAGAAGTGGGTCAACACACTCAAGAAAAAATAGCGCGGCGGTCACACGATGCAGAACCTCCTGAACACCGTGAAAGGTATCGGCTGGATTGACGGGCTCGTCCTGCTGGCCGTGCTGTTCCTCGTCGTGCGCGGCTTCGTGCGCGGCGCGTCCGGAGAACTGAGCGGGCTGCTCTCCACCTGCGCGATGGCGCTGTTCTGCCTCTTCGGCTTCTCGCCGCTCATGGGCAAGCTGAAGGCCATCAGGTTCATGGCCGACTACCCGCAGGCGAGCCGCTTCATCGCGCTCATCCTGATCGCCGTCGCGGCCATCGCGCTCTGGCTGCTGTCGCGCAAACTGCTGGCGCACAGCATCAGCCTCATCCTGCCCAAGCTCTTCGACCGCATCCTCGGCGGTGTATTCGGCGGCATCAGCGCCGTGATCATCGTCATCCTCTGCTGTGCCGGCGGCATCTTCGGCTCGCCGGAGAACGCCCAGCGGCAGACCGCGGGACGCTCCGTCGTCATCGAGAAGCTCGCCCCGCTCATCGAGAAAATCACCAACGCCCGATAACCCATGCAGACCCACTCGACAGACGCCTTCAACCAGCGCAACGCATCGTTCGACAACCGCCTGCGCCCGACGCGCTTCGACGACTTCGTCGGCCAGCAGAAAATCCGCGACCGCCTCCTGCTCGCCGTCGAGGCCGCGCGCCAGCGGCAGGAGGCGCTCGACCACGTCCTGCTCTCCGGCCCGCCCGGCCTGGGCAAGACCACCCTCGCCTTCATCATCGGCGAGGCCATGGGCGTGAACGTCAAGACCACCTCCGGCCCCGTCATCGACAAGCCCGGCGACCTCGCCGGACTCTTGACCAGCCTCTCCACCGGCGACATCGTGTTCATCGACGAGATCCACCGTATGCAGCGCACCGTGGAGGAATACCTCTACTCGGCCATGGAGGACTTCGTGATCGACATCATGATCGACCAAGGCCCGAACGCGCGTTCCGTGCGCCTGGAGCTGCCGCGCTTCACGCTCGTCGGCGCGACCACGCGCAGCGGCCTGATCTCCGCGCCCCTGCGCTCGCGCTTCGGCATCGTCAACCGCCTCGACTACTACGGCGCGGACGACCTGCGCACCATCGTCGAACGCTCCGCGGGCAAGCTCGAGGTCAGCATCGACTCGGATGGTGCGCACGAGATCGCCGCCCGCTCGCGCGGCACCCCGCGCATCGCCAACAACCTCCTGCGCCGCGTGCGCGACTTCGCGCAGGTCCGCGCGGACAACCACATCACCCAGCCCGTCGCCGCCGAGGCCCTCGCGCTCTTGGAGATTGACCCGCGCGGGCTGGACGAGATGGACATCCGCATCCTGGAGACGCTCGTGCACAAGTTCGGCGGCGGCCCCGTCGGCCTCAACACCATCGCGGTCTCCGTCGGCGAGGAGCCGGACACCATCGAGGAGGTCTATGAGCCGTACCTGATACAGGAGGGCTACCTCGAGCGCACGCCCAAAGGCCGCCTCGCCACCGCCGCCTGTTACACCCGCCTCGGCCTCCAGCCCCCCACGGCTTTCCGCACGGGCGAGCTAGGTTTATAGAGGCGGGCGAGACAGGGGTCCCCGTTGGCGCGGTGTGCGGCCAATGGGGCTGACGGCTCGCGGGGACGCTCGCCCTCCATCGTGAAATAGCTATAACTTGTCGTTGGATGGGGGGCAAAAAAAAATACGGGGACTGTCGAAAAGTGTTTATCTCGCGAACGGTTTTTGGTATTTTATTTGATTATTTCCAATCAGGGGTTTTGGGTGCGTTGCCGCGCGGGAGGCGGCGGGGCAGAAGAGAAGGGGACGGCATGAAGTGGGTTAAGTGGATTCTGGAGATTGTCATCGGGGTGGGGCTGCTGGTGTGGGCGGTGCGGCTGGTGATCCATACGGAGCCGACGCGGGCGGGTTCGGCGAAGGGCGAGCGCCCGCCGCCGACGGTCTATGTGGAGAAGGTCGGGGCGGTGGAGATGGATGACACGCTGGACCGCATCGGCACGGCGCAGGCGCGGGAGTCGGTGGTCGTCACGGCGCAGGTGGCGGAGAAAATCACGAAGATCCATTTCGAGGACGGGCAGGCCGTCAAGCGGGGGGACGTGCTGGTGGAGCTGGACGGCGCGCGGGAGGCCGTGGCGATGCTGGCGGCGGAACTGGCGATCGCGGAGCATGCGCGGGAGCGGGAGCGGCTGGCGCGGCTGGTGCAGGGCAATGCGGTGCCGCAGAAGGACCTGGATGACCGCGAGACGCGGCTGGAGCTGGCGCGGGCGGAGAAGCTGCGGGTGGAGACGGAGCAGGCGTACCGCGTGGTCAAGGCGCCGTTCGCGGGGGTGCTGGGGCTGCGGCTGGTGAGCCTGGGGGACTTGGTGAGCCCGGGGACGCCGATCGCGACGCTCATCGACATCGACACGGTGTATGTGGATTTCTCGGCGCCGGAGAAGTATGCGGCGAAACTGTCCGCGGGGCAGGCGTTCACGGCGGTGAATGAGGCGTATCCGGGCGTGACGTTCGAGGGGGTTATCAAGATGGTCGAGCCGCAGGTGAACGCGCTGACGCGGAGCGTGCAGGTGCGGGGGGTGGTGGATAACGCGGGGCACCGGATCAAGCCGGGGATGCTGCTGAATGTGTCGCTGAGCACGGGGGTGGCGGAGGTGACGGTGGTGCCGGAGGCGGCGCTGGTGAGTTTGGGGGAGAAGCAGTTCCTGTTCACGGTGCCGGAGGGGTCGGACAAGGTGGCGCGGGCGGAGGTGAAGCTGGGGCGGCGCGTGGGGCGCTGGGCGGAGGTGACGGAGGGTGTCGCGCGTGGGGTGCGGATTGTGACGGAGGGAATTAGCGTGGTGTCGGACGGGCAGAGGGTGGTCGTGGGGGAGCGGCTCCCGGCGCAGGAGGGGAAGGCTGAATGAACATCTGCCGCTTTTCTGTGGTGCGCCCGGTGGCGACGCTGGTGCTGGTGTTCCTGCTGATCGTGTTCGGGCTGATTTCGTTGCAACGGCTGACGGTGCGGGAGTACCCGGACATCGATATTCCGACGGTGTCGATACGGACGTTTTACGCGGGGGCGAGCGCGAGCGTCATCGAGAGCAAAATCACGCAGCGGATCGAGGACACCATCGCGGGCATCGACGGGCTGGAGATGATTGAGTCGAGCAGCAAGGACGGGGAGTCGAGCGTGATGCTGGAGTTCTCGGTGAAGCGGGACATCGACGCGGCGGCGAATGACGTGCGCGACCGCGTCTCGCGCATCCTGCACCTGCTGCCGGATGAGGCGGACACGCCGATTGTGGCGAAGTATGACTCGTCGGGTATGGCGAGCGTGATCGTGGGGCTGACGAGCACGGTGATGACGCGGATGCAGCTGACGGATTATGCGGACCGTTATTTCAAGGATCGGTTCTCGGTGCTGGACGGGGTGGCGAATGTGACGATCTTCGGCGGGCAGGAGCAGTCCATGCGCATCTGGCTGAAGCCGGCGTCGATGGCGGCGCGGGGCGTCACGGTGGAGGACATTGAGTCGGCGCTACTGGCGGAGAACATGGAGTACCCGGCGGGGCGCATCGAGTCGGTGGAGCGTGAGTTCACGGTGCGGGTGGCGCGGCAGTATTTCACGGCGGAGGATTTCAGCCGGCTGGTGGTGAAGCGGCAGGCGAACGGGGACTTCATCCGCATGGGGGATGTCGCGGACGTGCGGCTGGAGCCGAAGCTGACGCGCTCGCAGTATGCGTATTTCGGGCAGTCGGGGGCGATCAATGACGGGGAGGCGTCGGTGGGGCTGGGTATCTACCGGCAGTCGAAGGGCAACGCGCTGGTCATCTCGAAGGGCGCGATCCAGCTGGTGGAGGAGTTCAACAAGACGCTGCCGGAGGGGATGAGCATGTTCATCCGCCGCGACGAGGCGCTGTTCATCAATGAGTCGATCAAGGAGGTGAAGGCGTCGCTGCTGGTGTCGGCGGTGCTGGTGGTGCTGACGCTGTTCATGTTCCTGGGGGACTTGCGCGCGTCGCTGATCCCGGCGATGACGGTGCCGATCGCGCTGGTGTCGTCGTTCACGGTGCTGAACCTGTGCGGGTTCAGCATCAACATCCTGACGCTGCTGGCGCTGGTGCTGTCGATCGGTATGGTGGTGGACGACGCGATCGTGGTGCTGGAGAACGTGCATCGGCGCATCGGGGAGGGCGAGCCGCCGCTCACGGCGTCGGCGCGGGGCGCGTCGCAGGTGCTGTTGGCGGTGATTTCGACGACGGCGGTGCTGGTGGCGGTGTTCCTGCCGATCAGCCTGTGGAAGGGCAAGACGGGGAAGATGTTCACGGAGTTCGCGGTGGCGATGAGCGCGGCGGTGTGCTTCTCGAGCCTCGTGGCGCTGACGCTGACGCCGCTGCTGTGTTCGCGGCTGCTGAAGAGCGGGGCGACGGAGGGGTCGCTGGTGGGGCGGGCGGTGGACTGGACGATGGCGTGGATGGAGCGGGGCTACCGCGTGGTGCTGGGGGGCATCACGAAGGTGAAGATTTTCACGACGCTCTTCTTCGCGGTGGTGTGCCTGTTCGTGGCGTGGGGCTGGCGGGTGATCCCGGCGGAGTTCGAGCCGTTCGAGGACCGCGGCGTGTTCTTCGTGCAGGTGGAGGCGCCCGAGGGCACGGGCTTCTACGCGATGAGCGACATGATGAAGGAGCTCGCGCCCGTCACGTCCTCCGTGTTCGAGGATCACGAGTTCAAGTCCGGCATCCTCATCCTGCCGATGTACATCAGCGGCGCGAACGGTCCGGTGAACAGCGCGCGCCTGATTCTGGACTTCACCCCGTGGCGCGAGCGTTCGCGCACGAGCAAGATGGTCGTGGAGGAATTGCGCCAGCTGCTCGGGCAGGGCAAGATGCCGGGCGCGCGCGTGCTGCCGGATCTGCCCGCCGGTATCGGCACGCGCGGGAAACCCGTCCAGTTCGTCATCGGCGGACCGGACTACAAGGATCTCGTGGAGTGGCGCGACACCATGATGGCGAAGATTAAGAGCTACCCCGGCTTCGTGGACGTCAACTACGACTACAAAGAGACCACGCCGCAGTTCCACGTGCAGATTAACAGCGAGCGCGCCGCCGAGCTCGGCGTCCCCGCCAGTGCCGTCGGCGCGGCGATGGAGATACTGCTGGGCTCTAAGCGCGTCACCACCTTCGTGGATCGCGGCAAGGAGTACGACGTCATGCTTCAGGCGACGCTCGACCAGCGCGGCTCCCCCACGGATCTGGCGAACATCTACGTGCGCTCCAAGACCACCGGCACCCCCGTGCCGCTGGACAACCTCGTCACCATCAAGGAGGTCGGCGATGCCGCGACGCTCAACCGCTTCAACCGCGTCCGCGCCATCACGATCACGGGCAACGCCGCCCCGGGCTACAGCCTCGGGCAGGTGCTGGAGTTCCTCAAGAAAACCGCCGACGACGAGCTCCCCCCCGAAAAGCAGCTGGGCTACAAAGGGCAGTCCAAGGACTTCATGGACACCTCCGGCTCGATGATGTTCGTGTTCGCGCTCGCGCTGCTGATCGCCTACCTCGTGCTGGCGGCGCAGTTCGAGAGCTTCATCAGCCCGCTCATCGTCCTGCTCACCGTGCCGCTCGGGATGATCGGCGCGCTCGCAGGGCTGTGGTTCACGGGCGCGACCATGAACATCTACAGCCAGATCGGCATCATCATGCTCATCGGCTTGGCGGCGAAGAACGGCATCCTCATCGTCGAGTTCGCCAACCAGCTGCGCGACGAAGGCGTCGAGTTCCGCAAAGCGCTCATCGACGCATCGTGCCTGCGCCTGCGCCCCATCCTGATGACGGGCATCTCCACCGTGTTCGGCGCGATACCCCTGCTGCTCGCGCAAGGCGCGGGCGCCGCCAGCCGCCGCTGCCTCGGCGCGGTCGTCGTGTACGGCGGCACGAGCGCGTGCTTCCTCACCCTCATCGTCGTGCCGACCGCCTACCTGCTCCTCGCCAAATGGCAGAAGCCCCCCCACGCCAAAGAGCACGAGCTGCAAGAAGAGGAGAAACGCTATGCGTAAGTCAAGTGGTCAGTGGTCAGTGATTAGTGATCAGTGGTTAGTGGCTAGTGGTCAGTGGTCAGAGGAGACCGAGGCCGCGTTAGGCGTGAGCGAAGAGGCGGAAAGTGGTTTGTGGTCACGATGAGGCGTTCCAGAAATAGTGGTACAGGTATGAAGGCAGGTTTGACATCTTTCTGGCCATCAGGGCAACGCCCTGAAATCAATAGCGTAGGGCAACGCCCTACGTTGACGGCACGTTTGATTTGTAGGCTGAAAGCCTACTATCAAAAAGGTAGCGCACGGCGGGACGCCGTGCGCTACCTTACAACGGCACCGCTCCTCCTGCTCCTGTTCGCTGGGTGCAAGCTCGGGCCCGATTACGAGCGCCCGCACCTCGACGAACCCCAATCCCTGCTCGGCGACACGGCCAGCGGCGACCTCGACCAGCTCGCCGACTGGTGGCAGAAGCTCGGCGACCCCGTGCTGGCCGAGCTCGTCACCCACGGCCTCACCAACAGCCTCACCGTCCAGAGCGGCCTCCAGCGCATCCGCCAGGTCCGCGCCCAGCTCGCGCAGTCCAGTGCCGGACTGTGGCCCTCGCTCACCGGCGGCGCGAGCTACAGCCCCGGCAAGAAATACGGCGAGCTCTCCGGCGCCGGTTACAACGCCACAGGCGTCCCCAGCGACGGCTCTTGGGGCGGCACCTTCGCCGGGGGCTTCGACGCCACATGGGAACTCGACATCTTCGGCGGCACGCGCCGTGAGATTGAGGCCCGCGAGGCCGAGGTCGCCGCCGCGCACTTCTCCCAGCGCGACATCAAGGTCTCCCTCTCCGCCGAGATCGCGACCGCCTACCTCAACGTGCGCATGTTGCAGGACGTGCTGGCCGTGACGCACGCCAACCTGACTGCGCAGACGCAGTCCGCCGACATCACCCGCAAGCGCCACGAGGCCCAGTCCGCCTCCGGCCTCGACCTCGCCAACGCCGAGGCGCAGGTCTTCGCCACCACAGCCCAGATCCCCGCGCTGGAGGCAAGCCTCGCCGACATGATCCTCTATCTGGAAGCCCTGCTCGGCGAGCTCCCGAACACGCGCAAGGAACACCTGATGGACACCGCGAGCTTCCCGCAGTTGCCCGAGGCGCTGCCCACGATGCTCCCCAACGAGCTCCTGCGCCGCCGCCCGGATGTGCATCAGGCCGAGGCCGCGCTGGTGGCCGCCACCGCACGCATCGGCGCCGCCGAGGCCGAGCTCTACCCCCACTTCGCGCTCATCGGCGCGATCGGCGCGTCCATGCCCACGCCCATGCACCAGTGGAGCGCCTTCACCGAGACCCTGCGCATCGGGCCGCGCGTCTCATGGAACATCTTCAGCGCCGGCCGTGTCCGCGCACAGGTCGAAGAGCGCAAGGCCCTTGCGGAGCAGGCCGCGCTCGCCTACCGCCAGACTGTGCTGACCGCCTACCGCGAGGCCGAGTCCGCCTGGCAGGGCTATAATCAGGAATCCCTGCGCAGCGACGCGCTCGGCAGATCCGTCGAGGCCAGCCAACGCGCCGTGCGCATCGCGCGCGATCTCTATGCGAACGGCTACTCCGACTACATGGAGGTGCTGATCGCCGAGCGCACGCTCCTCACCGCCCAAGACGCCCTCGCCCGCCACCGCGCCCTCCTCGCCCAAAAGCTCATCGCCCTCTACAAAGCCCTCGGCGGCAGCCTTGAATAACGGGGTGTGACGCGAGTCTCATGCCCCATTGATCGCGCTCGCGCCAACGGCATCCCCTTTGTTGGATGTTGAATGTTCCCGAAGGCTCGCCCTTATGTGCCAATGTCAATCGGGATGACGATATAACGGTCACACAATGCCTCAAAAGATCGGGAGCCGTGGCGTTGTGTTATGGAGTGCGGCGGCTGTATGCGCCCCCCAAAAAAAAGGGGGGGCGCTGCACTCCATAGGGGGCAACATCAATTTAAATGACTATAATTCCTCATTTTTCAGCTTGACATTCTCGCGCTTTCAGGAATATCATCGTGTTAATCTGTAACTGGTGTGTAGCCCGTGAGGGCTGGTTTGAGCAGGAGGTTGTCAAATGAAAAAGGTGAATGGTTTTGTTAAGGCGGCGTGTGTTGCTGCGTGTGCAATGTTATTCGCGGTCGGCGCGTTTGCGGCGGACCGGACGTGGACGGGGCTGGGGATCGATAACGCATGGACGACGGCGGAGAACTGGTCGGATGACGCGGTCCCGCTGACTGGGGACAACGCCCGCTTCTATCAGGCGGCCGCGGTCACGGTGCCGTCCACAATCACGATCCGGGCGATATTCGCGGAGGCGCCGGTGACGGTGACGGTCGCGTCGGGCGCGGTGCTGAATTTCTCGAACAACGGCGCGGAGATTATCGTGTCCTCGGCCGATGTCACCATCGACGGCGCGGGCGAGATGACGGTGACGCGCAACGGCTCGTCGGATGTTGACTTCGCGGACATCCGCCCGGCCGTCGGGACGACGCTCACCATCGCCATACCCATCACGGGCGTCCCTGACTCCGGCGTGGAGTTGAACGCTGGCGGGACGCTTGTCCTGGACACGGCCAGCAGCACGTTCACGGGGTATTCGCGCATCTCCACGGCGGGCGGCGTGATCCTGTTCACGCACCCGGGTGCGCTCGGCCTGAGGGCGATGCGCATTGAGCAGAACAGCCCGTCCAAGTTCGCCTACATCGGGTCGGGGCCCGCGACGATGACGATCCCGATGGTCGTCACCGCCGGCACCCCGGTGTTCGAGAACACGGGGTCGGGCGCGTTCACGTTCGCGGGCAGCATCTCGGCGGTCTCGGGCGGCGCGAAGACGCTCACGCTCGCCGCGCCGGGAGGGCAGCCCATCGTGGTCAGCGGCGACATCCTCAACGGCGACGGCGGCATCGGCATCGTCTTTGACAGCACAGGCCCGCTCACCCTCAGCGGCAACAACAATTTCTCGGGCGCGGTGGCGGTCAACGGCGGCACGCTCGTCCTCGGCTCGCAGACGGCCATCGGCAGCGCCTCGCAGATCACGATGGCGGACAGCACGACGCTGTCCATCAACCCGTCGGCGGCGCCGGGCTTCGTGACCGCGCTCCCGGCGGTCACCGTGTCCGGCGGCCTCACGCTCACGGTCGGCACCGGCACGGAGGTGACGCTCGGGGGGCTGAGCGCCGCGAGCGTCGCCGTCACCGCGCCGGGCATCGGCGCCCCCGGCAACCGCATCTTCATCACGGGCTTCCCCACGGGGTTTCTGGGCGCGCACATCACGCTCAACGGCGGGCCCGCGCAGTATGACGACGTGAACGGCCTGACCCCGTTCGGCCTCAACCAGCAGGGCATCGCGGTCAAGGGCAGCACCCTGCCCGACGGCCCGACCGTCGAGGCGCTCATCAACCTGACGGCCGTGAGCCAGAGCCCCATCCAGTTCACTGACCCGACGACGCTGTTCAGCCTCACGATGGCTTACGCGCTCGACGACGCGGTTGTCGATACCGCGGGCAAGGCCCTCTTCGCCAACAAGGTCGCCATCAGCGCGGGGGCGGGCAACCTGACCGTCGGCGTGGCGTCGCAGGACGGCACGCTCCTGCCGCCGCTCCAGATGCTCCCGCCGCCGCTCATCCCTGACAGCACGGCGATCTCGAACCTGACCCCGGTCATCTGGTACGACCCCTCCGACGCGGCGCTCACGGAGGTCTATGCCGGGACCGTCACGCGGCTGACCAACAAGGGCGCGTTCGGCGCGACGCACGACGCGGTGGTGATGCGCGGCGGCCACACCCCGCCGCTGTACGTCACGGGCGCGGGATCCGACGCCGCCCTGCCCATGCTCAAGATCGACGCGAACAACCACAGCCTCGACAGCATCAACCTCACGGGCATCTCGGGCAACGCCGAGCGCACGCTCATCGCGGTGATGAGCCACGCCGTGACGCAGAACAGCATCGCCATGGGCGTGAACACGGCCCGCATGGACTTCTCCATCCGCATGGGCATCACCAGCGGGACGCTGATCCGCTTCAACACCTACTCCGGCGACAGGGACGTCGCCTCGCCGCCCGCCGGAACGCCCGCCGTGCTCTCCTTCTGGAGCAACGCCGACGACGGCAGCGGCGCCCAGCAGGACAGGCTCGGGGCCGCGGTGGACGGCGTCCCGGCGAACACGTGGATGCCTCAGGGCAACAACGCCCTCATCACGGAAAACACCATGCTCCACCTCGGCTACTGCGCCACGGACAACTCCGGCCGCGGCCAGATCGGCGAGGTGCTGCTCTTTGACTACACCCTCTCCGCGCAAGAGCGCAAGACCGTCGAGGACTACCTCAAGGCCAAATGGCTGCAACCCAAGCCCGTCGGCGACGCGGACCAGAGCGGCACGCTCGTCCTGCGCAACGACAGCGACGCGCAACTCACCGTCAACGCCACCATCGCCGAGCCGGCCGGGGGCGCCGTCTCGCTGATCAAGGCCGGCGCGGGCGACGTCACCCTCGCGGGCGGCATCGCGGTCTCCGACCGCACGCTGATCGACTCCGGCACGCTCTTCGTGAAAACGCCCGGCAACCCGGGCGACATCCTCGGCGGTCCCGTCTCCGGCGCGGGCAAACTGACCAAGGACGGCCCCGGCATCCTGACCCTGCCCTACTCGGCGGCGAACCTCTACACGGGCGGCACGGACATCCTCGGCGGCACCCTGCTCATCGGCAACAGCCGCTCCCCCGGCACGGGCGACATCGCCATCACCGACGGCGGCGCGCTCGACGTCGGCGCGGGGATCACGGCCAACAGCATCGCCCTCACCAACCGCGTCACCGTCTCCGGCGCGGGCGTCGGCGGCACGGGCGCCATCGTCAACAACGGCTTCGTCCAGCAGCAGAACACCTTCCAGAACACGACCGTCACATTGCTGGACGACACTACCTTCGGCGGCTCCATGCGCTGGGACTTCCGCGGGGCGCGGGCCGTCCTCGACCTCAACGGCCACGTCCTCACCAAGGTCGGCACCAACGAGATCTACTTCGCGGACGGCGCCTCCGTCAGCAACGCCCCGGCGGGCGTCGCGTTCCGCATCCAAGAGGGCTACCTGGGCCTGCACACGCCCAGCACCATCCTCGACCCCGACGGCGACGCGCGCCACATCGCCATCGACGGCGGCGCGGGCCTGCTCTCCTACGGCCAGATCGCGCCCGTCAACTGGACGCTCGACCTCGCCGACGGCGCGGAGATACGGACGACCGGGACGGACGAGTACACCAACAAGAACCTCTTCGCCACCGACGTGTTCCTGGACAGCGGCGTGAGCCTCCACCTCACCTCGAGCGGCAACTTCACCAAGACCTTCACGGGCGAGCTCACCGGCCCCGGCGGCATCACCGTCCGCGACGGCGGCGGGCGCGCCATGAGCCTGCTCACGCACCCGGCCAACACCTTCACCGGCCCCGTCGCCATCTCCAACGCCATCCTCGGCCTGCGCTACCCCGACAGCCTGCCCGGCGGCCTTGCGGCCATCCCGTCCATCCGCCTCGCGGACCTCGGCGGCGTGCGCGCCTACCTCGGCGCCGACGGCTGGACCCTCGGCGAGGTGCTGACGCTCATGGGCAGCGGCCTCTTCAACGCGACGGCCCAGAACAACCAGCGCCTCCAGATCGACGTCGCCCCCGGCGAGGCCTACACCATCGCCACCCCCGTCACCCCCGCCTTCCTCGCGGACATCGACAAGTACGGCGACGGCACCCTCGCGTTCGACGCGGACATCGACATGGCCGTCGGCAACTTCCGCACCCACGGCGGCACCCTGCTCTTGACGAACGACGTGACCGTGAACCTCCACGCCCAGAACATCTACCTCGGCGACGGCGCGATCGTTGACGGCACCAGCGGCCTGTGCGAGACCCTCCTCAACGGCAACTCCGCCATCCTCTCCGACGACACCGGCTACGGCCTCAACAGCACGACCATCGGCATCGCCTACCACAACGGCCGATCCGTGCTGGATATTCAGGACGACGTCCGCGTCACCGGCAAATTCGTCGTCGGCGGCTGGGACGGCGGCGACACCGCCGCCCACGGCGCGATCTACCAGTCCGGCAACGCCCAATGGCTCAGCACCGGCGGCGCGTACAACGACTCCATCCTCGGCCGCTACGGCTCCGGCTACTGGCAGATCGACAGCGGCGAACTCACCATGAAAGGCTACGCCATCCTCGGCTGGGCCGAGAGCGGCAACAGCGTCGGCATCCTGCGCCAGACGGGCGGCGCCGTCGCCTTCAACGGCTCGCGCGAGAGCGTCCCCTCCGCCAACGGCCTGCCCGGCGACTCCTACGGCGGGTGGATCGACCTCAGCCGCGGCGGCAGGGCCGACCTCCACCTCGCGGGCGGCACCTTCACCCACTACGGCCAGCTCAAGCTCGCCGCCGACGGCACCGGAAACAACGGCAACAACAACGGCGGCCACGCCGTCATGACCGTCACCGGCGACGCCGAAGCATGGATCGACCGCCAGATCGAGATGGGCTACCGCAACGGCAGTTCCACCTCCATCCTCAACATCAACGACGGCGCCACCCTCACCGCCACCTACATCCGCAGCCGCAAGCGCGACGGCAACACCACCGTCACCGTCAACTTCGACGGCGGCACCCTCCGCACCTACAACAGCGCCACCCCCAGCCACAACAGCGCGCGCCTGATCCACCGCGAGAACAGCGCCCTCACGGCGAACCTGCGCATCTATCACGGCGGCGGCACGCTCGACATCGGCGACGGCGTGACGCAGATCATCGACGTCCCCGTCGAAGGCGCGCTCGGCATGGGCGTCGCGGCCATCGCCATCGGCAATGGCGGCACCGGCTACATCGCCCCCCCGCACGTCCTCATCAACGGCGGCGGCGGCTCCGGCGCCACCGCCATCGCGCACATCGACCGCCTCAGCGGCGAACTCACCGGCATCGAGATCACCTGCCCCGGCACCGGCTACATCACCGCCCCCGGCGTCACCCTCACGGGCGGCGGCGGCTCCGGCGTGGCCCTCGGCGCCGTCACCCTCGCCCAGAACGACGACGGCGGCATCATCAAGGCCGGGCCCGGCACGCTCATCCTCAGCGCCGCCGGAACCTACGGCGGCCCCACGCGCGTGGACAGCGGCATCCTGCGCCTCGAGCACCCCGCGGCCATCAGCCCGCGCTCCGACGTCATCATCGGCGACGGCACCCTCGACCTCGGCGGCAACACCGTCACCGTCCGCAGCGTCACCCTCGCCGGATCCGGCGGCATCGTCAACGGCAAGGTCCTCACCCCCGCCGCCGCCAAGACCGGCAGCGGCACCGCCTTCTGGGACGCGGAGATCGGCTTCGTGTCGAAGCCCCCCGTCCCCGGCCTCTGGGAGGGCGGTCGCAAAGGCAACAACATCAACGACTATTGGCTCCCCGAGTACCCCAACCCCATGACCTCCGTCCAGCTCACCACCCGCGCCGGGAACGTCATCAACGGCAACAACACCACCGGCGACGCCACGCGCAACTTCTTCTGGGCAAACAACTTCAACATGTGGATCTACACAGGGTACATCTGGAACCGCACCGAGGAGAACCAGACCTGGACCTGGCGCGGGACGTTCGACGACAACGTCAGCCTGATGATCGACGGCGAACTGCTCATCAACCAGCTCGGCAACACCGTCGGCACCACCAACTACACCCTCACCCCCGGCCCCCACCCCATCGAGATCCGCTTCGGCGACGGCACCGGCAGCGTCGGCCCCTACAGCGGCCAGCCCAGCGGCCTGATCTACGACCCGCAGGGCCGCGGCACCGGCAACGTCGGCGACTACCGCGTGCTGGCCGACCCCGGCGACGGCTCCCTCCTCACCATCTCCATCACCGGCGCGGACGGGGACACCCTCATCCGCGTCGAGGAAGGCACCCTCCTGCTCCCGCCCGACGCGAGCGGGCGGAACAACTACCCCGGCCTCTGGGAGGGCGGCCCGCTCGCGGGCGCCTTCAACCTCACCGACCCCAACCCCGGCACCGGCATCGAGCTCACCACCACCGCCGCCAACGACTTCGTCCTCCAAGACGGGACAATCAACGGCAGGCACTGGCCCAACAACTCCACCTACATCTACACCGGATACATCTGGAACAACGCCGACACCAACGAGACCTGGACCTTCGCCAAGAGCTTTGACGACTCCGTCCGCATCCTCATCAACGGCGACGAAGTGCTGAACAACACCGCCCACAACCAGATCGTCACCGCCAACGCCGTGCTGAACCCCGGCCCCAACGCCATCGAGCTGCGCTTCGGGCAAGGCTCAGGCGAAGTCGGCGCCAAGATCCAAGGCTGGTGGGAAAGCGCGACCATGCCCCTCGGCATCGACTTCCTCGGCCGCGACGAAGGGGTGTTCGCCAACTACGCCCCGATCGCCGACCCCGGCGACGGCTCGTTCCTCACCTACGCCGTGCTGAGCTTCAACCCCGACGCGCTCAACGGCGCCACCATCAACGTCTCCGACGGTGCCACCCTCGACCTCGGCGGCATCCCCCGCGACGGCCTCACCGTCACCGGCAACGGCGCCGTCACCAACGGCTCCGCCGCCAGCGGCACCAGCGAGGGGCGGAGCGGTGTTACGCTGTGACCCAACTCGCACGCCATTTTGTGCCCGTCCCCGCTCGATCCTGTTGCCGGGTATGATATGCCGCCTGTGGCGAGTATCACTGATTTGCAGTTTATCTCCGTACCGGATGATATGACTCCCGAAATGCCGCCGTTTGCCACAGTCAGCTTCCGGGCCCTGCCGCGCATCAGCTCCACTCCGGTTTTTTCCATATACCGCCGCAGCGCTTCGGCAATGTCGTTCGCGTTGTCCGACTGCGGGAAAACGCGGGAACCGCGCTCCGTCTTAAGAGGTACGCCAAGCTGCTCAAAAAAGGCCATAGTCTCATAAGGGGGGAACCCATGAAACGCACTTTGTAAAAAGCGCCCCCCGGTAGTGATGTTGTCCAAAACGTCGCTGACGGGGCTGCTGTTCGTCAGGTTGCATCTGCCCTTTCCTGTGATGCGCAGCTTTTTGCCCAAAACGCTGTTGCGTTCAAGCAATAAGACGCCGGCGCCGCGCTCCGCTGCGATCGCGGAGGCAAGCATCCCCGCTGCTCCTCCCCCGACTACTACGAGGTCATAGTTCATGTTGAGGGTGGAGGGCCGGGGGCGGAGGGTGGAGTTTTTCTATTTCTTCTTTCTCCAGGTATCTCCATTCACCCGGTTTTAAGGCGCCGAGTTTCAGATCCCCTATTGACACGCGTTTCAGCGATGTGGCTGTCAGGCCGCTTTGGGCGCACATTTTCCGGATTTGCCTGTTTCGGCCCTCGTTGATCGATATCGAAAGGACGGCGCTGTCCCCGGTTTTTTTCATTATTTTCACAGATGCTGCCTTAACTGTGTGCGGGCCTATGTGCATTGGGCGCCGCATAAGCTTTACGGCGTTGCCGATATCGCCGCTTACGCTTACCTCATAGGTTTTTGCTTTATTGAACGACGGGTGCATCACCGCATTTGCGAATTGCCCGTCGTTCGTCATTATGAGCAAGCCTTCAGATTCCATATCGAGCCTTCCGACAGGATAGACTGCGGCGCCGGCGCCGGACATAAGCTGCATTACCGTCAGCCTGCCGCGGTTATCGCTTTTTGATGTTATATACCCTCTCGGCTTGTTCAGCATTATATAGACAGGTTCTTCGGCCTTAGGCAGCGTACGGCCGTCTACACATATCGCATCGAGCTCATCGTCCGCGGTGTCGCCGATTCCGGCAGTATAGCCATTGACAGTGACGCGCCCTTCACGGATCAGCTCCTCGGCAGCGCGGCGCGAAGAAACGGCGTGGGCCGAAAGTATTTTTTG